>CANJPT010000079.1 GCA_947476195.1 Lewinellaceae bacterium
ACCGTCTCTTGCAAGGCACCACTGCAGCCTCCGGGAAAGGCATTTTTAAAGTGACCGCAACCGGGGCAAATTCTGAATTTGGCAAACTGGGCAGATCCATCGAGTCCATTGATCCGGAACAAACACCCTTGCAAATACAGATCAATCGATTTGTGCGCAATATGGCCATCGCAGGCGGACTGGCTTTTGCACTGGTTTTTACTTTAAACTTCTGGACAGAACACGACGTCTGGAAGGCCCTGCTTTTTTCCCTCACCCTGGCCATGGCCATCCTGCCTCAGGAAATCCCGGTGGCATTTAGTGCTTTTATGGGCCTGGGCGCTTTTCGAATGATCCGGTTCGGTATCCTCGCGAAGCAGCCTAAGACCGTAGAAAGTCTTGGTTCGGCTACGGTCATTTGCCTGGACAAAACCGGGACCATTACCGAAAATCGAATGTCCGTCGCCGAAGTAGCTGATTTTTCAGGGCGAGGTAAAACCCTCGAATACGCGCTTTGGGCCAGCGAGCCGGAGCCCTTTGACCCGATGGAAAAAGCCATCGTGGAAGCTCAGCTTTGGGCAATTTCATCGACTACAGATCCAAGGAAAAAATTTCAATTAGTCAAAGAATACCCCCTATCCGGAAAGCCGCCCACGATGACCCACGTTTGGGAAAATACTGATGGGCAGCGCAACATCGCCTGTAAAGGAGCAGTGGAGCGCTTGCTGGATATTTCAGGGGTAACAGCTGAATTGCGCACACAGATATTGACCAAAACAGCGGAAATGGCCAGCCAGGGTTTCCGGGTGCTGGGGGTTGCCAGCGCTTCTAAGGAGGGCAATGATTATCCTGCAGAGCAGGATGGATTTTTATGGCAATTTGAAGGGCTGGTGGCGTTTTTCGACCCGCCCAAAAAGAACGTAGCGGGGGTATTCAAGAAATTCTACAAAGCAGGCATTCGGGTGATCATGATTACGGGCGACCATAAAGCGACCGCACAAAATATCGCCCAAAACATCAGTTTGAATGGATGGGAAACCGCTATGATCGGGGAAGAAATTATGGCCCTGAATGATCTGGAACTCCGTGAAGCGGTCAAAAAGGTCAATGTATTTGCCCGGATGTTCCCGGAAGCAAAACTCCGGATCGTGAACGCCTTAAAAGCCAATGGTGAGACGGTGGCGATGTCGGGCGACGGTGTGAATGATGGTCCTGCGCTCAAAGCTGCACAAATTGGCGTTGCAATGGGTAAAAAAGGAGCTGAGATCGCCAAAAGCGCGGCTTCTCTGGTATTGCTAAACGACAATCTCAGTGCAATGGTAACGGCTATCAAAATGGGCCGACGGATCTACGACAACCTGCGAAAAGCCATTCGGTACATCATTTCCATTCACTTGCCGATTGTGCTGACGGTACTTGTGCCACTTCTGTTTGGCTGGCCTTATACCCATATTTTACTGCCCTTGCACGTCATTTTTCTGGAGCTTGTGATGGATCCTACCGCAGCCATTGCATTTGAAAACGAGCCTTCAGAGCCCAATCTGATGCGCAAACCGCCCCGTGCAGCGAACACTTCACTCTTTTCCTGGAATGAATTGCTGGTGAGTTTATTGCAGGGAGCGGCCATTACCGCCGGTGTATTCTTTATGTACCACTTTGCCATCGGGCAGGGGAAAACCGAGGAAAGCGTCCGGTCCATGGTATTTGCCACTTTGGTCACAGCCAATTTATTCCTGACCCTGGCGAATCGCTCCTTCGAATATGCTTTACACCGCACTTTGTTTTATAAAAACAATATGCTGCCCTTCATATTAGCTGTTTCAATAGGGATGCTGGTGGCTATATTATACGTTCCGTTTTTGTCGCACTTATTTAAAATGGGGGCGATTTCAGCGGCCGATTTGGGCTGGTGCGTACTAGCAGGTTTTATTAGTGTGGTGTGGTTTGAGGTTTATAAGGCGATTCGGGAATTTAGCTTGTAAGCAATCGTGAGGGCGTCTTCTAAATGGTAGAATGGCCTTTAGGCCGTCAGGACAAGGGGCGTTAACGCCCCGCTTCTATTTTTAAGCGCCATAAACGGCGCATTTCCCGACGGCCTAAAGGCCATTCCACCACTTACGAGACAGCAACGCTAGTGTTCACAATCTATTCGCTTCCCTCACTTTTATTTGGTGATTTTTGTTGCCCGCTTCTTTTGACTGGATCACCTGGCATTGTAGGTTTGGGTTCATCCGTTTCAAAATTCGGAAGTTGTGGTTCTCTTTGCCCTTTTTGTTGGTTCGGGTCTGCAGGGTCGGGCTTTTTTTGTTGAAATCTTCGTTTGTCTTTTGATTGAGCATGCTGCCTGCGGGCAGTTTGGGGGCGTCGTTTTTAGTCTCTTTCAAGGTAGATGTAGCGTGAATTGTGAAAGAATTTTCACGCTGCAAAGTTTAGGGACTTAATACAGGATACAATTACAGGATTTTTGAAAAGCCTTGCAAAATTCCTACTTAGTACTTCAATCCTCCAAAAGCAACTCTTTGAACCGTTCGGCGGCAGCGCGCTGCAGGGCCTCCCGGTCATCGGGATGAGCAATGGAAATGAGTGCCTCCGCCCGTTCCCGCAGGTTTTTGCCAAACAGAAACACCGCCCCATACTCCGTCACTACATAATGAACGTGGGCACGAGTGGTCACCACGCCTGCACCTGGTTTGAGCATCGGAACGATGCGCGGAATACCTTTGGCGGTACGCGAGGTAAGCGCGACAATAGGCTTGCCGCCTTCTGACAGGGCTGCACCACGCATAAAATCCATCTGCCCGCCTACTCCGGAATAGTGGTAAGTACCGATGGAATCTGCACAGACCTGGCCGGTGATATCGATTTCGATGGCACTGTTGATGGCGACCACCCGTTTGTTGCGCCGAATGACAGCCGTCTCATTGACATAGTTAACATCCAGAAATGCCACCGCCGGATTGTCATCGACAAAATCATACAAACGCTTGGTGCCCAAGGCAAAAGCCGTCACTGTTTTCCCGGGGTGTATCTTTTTATATTTATTGGTCACAACCCCTTTCTCCATCAGATCCACCAGCCCATCCGAGAACATTTCCGTATGCACCCCCAGATCCTTGTGCTGGTGTAAACTGCGCAAAACCGCATCAGGAATAGAACCAATGCCCATTTGCAGGGTACTGCGATCCTCGATCAGTTCAGAGATCCGTTGACCAATTTGCAGTTCTATGGGGTTCACTTCATCACCGAAATGCACCTCATGAAGGGCGGCTTCGTGCTGCACCATCGCATGGAATTGGCTCACGTGGATCAAGCCGTCGCCGTGCGTACGTGGCACCTGCGAATTCACCTGCGCAATCACGTGCTTAGCAGTGTTGACTGCCGATCTTGCGATGTCCACCGAAGGCCCCAGGGAGCAATATCCATGCTTATCGGGCTCAGAAACCTGTACGATGGCCACATCGAGCGGGATAATTCCGCGTTTGAACAATTCAGGGATCTCACTCAAAAACACCGGTACATAGTCCGCACGGCCATCGTTCACGGCCTGCCGTATACTTTCTGAAACAAACAGGGAATTGAAGCGAAAATTGGGATGGTAGAGCGGCTTGTCCACGGTCACATCCCCGTAAAGACTGATCGATATCAATTCTACATTACGCAGGCGTGGGGCCTGTTCAGCCAATTGCTGGAGCATGAAAACAGGGGTACAGGCACTGCCATGTATAAAAACACGCTGTCCGGATTGGATGACTTGAAGTGCCTGTTCGGCGGAAACATATGGCATGATAGAGTAGTATCTTCTAAGTTTTGCTTCAGATATTTGAAGGCGCAAAGTTGAGATTTTTTCACTCGCCTAAGGTCAAACAATTGTTGAGACCAATCAGTGCCTAATGTGACAGGTGTCACCCCAAAACCTAGCTGCGGTATCTACACATCATTTCTTGTCTACTAAGTGCCTTTTTTTGACAGGATTTACAGGATAAACAGGATATGTCGGCTTCGCCGACTTGCTCCAGTCATTGATTGGTTGTGCTTTCATAGGATTATTTACCACAATTATCCATGTTACGAAGTCGGCGAAGCCTACATATCCTGTTTATCCTGTTTATCCTGTCAAAAAAAATGTCAAAGCTTACATTCAGCCTACTTTAGAAACTTGTGTAGATACCGCAGCAAAACCTTGGGGCGACTCCTCCATTAAACTCATTAGCGCTTAATTTGACTGCTTATATTATTTTGGTAAGGATAACTATTCAGTCTATTGAAACACCCGAACATAATCCACGATCATTCGCTGCGGGAAATTGGTGCTGCCATCCGGGTCACCGGGCCATTGGCCACCGACCGCAACATTAAAGACAAAGAAAAAGTCGTTGTTGAACGGATAAGCAGCAGGTGAAACACTAGAAGCCGTAATCTGATAATATTGCACATCATCCAGCAGCCAAGTGATCTTGTCCTGTTCCCAGACCATCGAAAAAACGTGGAATTCATTGCTGAATTTAGCCGTGCCTGCTAAAGCTGTTGAGTTTCCGATAAACTGGTGCTCGCTGGTATTGGCGCCATAATGGATGGTGCCATATACCCGGTTAGGTTGGCTTCCGATCAACTCCATGATGTCGATCTCGCCACAAGCCGGCCAGTTTACGGTACTGATATTTCCGCCAAGCATCCAAAGTGCAGGCCAGATACCCTGCCCTTCCGGCAAGGCAGCACGGATATCTATTCGCCCAAATTTGAACTCCTTTTTACCTTTCGTAATCAGGCGCGAGGAGGTGTACGCAGAACCGCCAAAATTTTCCTTCCGGGCCTCGATGATAAGATTCCCTTCAGAAAATATCGTGTTTTCAGTACGGTAATACTGAAGTTCATTGTTGCCCCAACCGCCAGCGCCTGTTTCAAATGTCCAGGCACTCAGATCCAGGGAAGTTCCATTGAATTCATCCCGCCATACCATTGTTTTGCCGGCATAGGTTTCCGGGGTGGAATAACCCGTAGCCGGGATATGGAAGGGATTGTCGGTATCATCGTTGCGGATGTTTATCGTAGCGCGCTCCCGGGCGAAGATCGCATTCACAGGATTGAGTAGTAAAACAATAAATTGCTCGTCTGGCTCCAACACGGCATCTCCCTTCAGTTGGATCACAATGTTTTTTTCTGTCTCGCCGGCTAAAAACACCAGTTCGCCATCTGTTTTTCCAACATAATCCGAACCTGCCTTGGCGGTACTGTCAATCGTAGCAAAATTCACCAGCACGTTGTTCGTGGAGGCCGCCGAAAGCGTGACTTTTATAGAAAGGCTTCCCGTAGAATTCCCTTCTAATTCCGAAGCATTCGCGATGGAAAGCGAGGGCACCGTTGGTAGCACTGGATCCGGGTCTTTTTTGCAGGCGGTAAAGACACAAAGTCCAGTCAACAAGAGCGTTGCAGTATATTTCAGAATAGTCATGTGGTTGGTATTTTTTGTAGAACAAGGATAACCCTCAAAAGCCATAGAGGTTCAGAAATCCTGCAAGGTTTAGGAGAGCCTGATCAAAAAGCGTAAACCCGAACATAATCCACCTCCATTCGCCTCGGCCAAATACTTTCATCCACTCCTTTTGTGCCGCCCCAGTTTCCACCCACCGCAAGGTTTAGAATGATATGAAACCGCTGATCATAAGGCCACTCATCGACAGTTTTATGCTGATTCACAAACGTATTGTACAAGAAACCGTCTACGAAAAAATCCATCCGATCCGCCCGCCATTCGACAGCATAGACATGAAAAGTCGATTCTACATCCAGCTGATAAAAAGCCCGGGTGTTTTCGGTACCCTTGCTATTGGTGAACGACTTGGTATGTGCCGTAGCGAATACCGAATCTGCTTTGAATCCCACATGTTCCATGATATCAATCTCACCACTGCGTGGCCAATCTCCATATTTCCAATCCGTCGGCAGCATCCAGAACGCTGACCACACGCCCCTGCCGGCAGGATTTTTGATCCTGGCTTCGATACGGCCGTAGGTCCAATCACCTTTTTGCTTCGAAACCAGGCGGGCAGAAGTATATTCCTTGTTTTCCAGCCATTTTTCACGGCGAGCCTCGATTAGTAAGTTCCCATTTTCAACCCGTGCATTTTCCGAACGGCGAGCGGTGTAGAACTGAAGTTCATTATTGCCCCAACCACATATTCTAGGACACCCGGTACCAAGGTCATAGTTCCATTTTGTGCTATCCGGCAAACCTGGCACGTTGAACTCGTCGCTCCAGATCAGTTTCCGCTCGGATGGTATCGCAATCTTATCAGGGACTGCACATGCTAGTATTAGTCCAAAAAAGGAGATAAAAAGCAGTGATTTAAATAGATAATTCATAAAAATCAAAATCAGTTTTTTACCAAAGTAAATTCAAACCATCCACCTGCAGGTGTGCCGTCCTTTTTCCGGATAGGTGAACGAAGCACCATTTCGGTATCGGTCAGGGAGGCTATATCATATACCGGACCAGAGTCCCAAGTTCCAATAAACAAGCCAACCGGCAACACGATCTGGTCTTTACCACCATCTCCAGAACCTTTTAACAAGAGCCAGGTCAGGTTCGAAGGAGGCGTGTATGGCACCACTGAATACTGATTCCAGGGGTCAACCGAGAAGCCATTGTTGTTGTATTCAAACTTTGCCCCCGGAAAGTAAAAGCAGAACCGATCATCATACTGCGCATCCTGCAGGCCGTTTATGGGCGACTTGTACCATTCTTTCGAACCAGGCACTGGTCCGACACGGACGGCTTCCGCTGCATGGCTGAACGTCCAGCATTTGCCTGGAGCTTCGCAATCACCGGTCAGCAAACTCACCATCGGATCACATTGGGCCGAGGCGTCTTTGTTGATGGTTATTATTTTACTGCTTTTGGAAACACCACCTCCACCTTCACCCGAGGCAAAGAGGGTTATAATATAATCCCCTGCTTTAGAAAAAAATACGGTATCCACTGCATGTTTTGATTGCGCAGGAAGACCTCCGGAAAAATCAAAGGTGTGATCAAAAAAGCCCGTAGACAAATTTGTAACGATCACTTTATTGGAGTCCCCATTCAAATATTCAATAGAAAACGTAGGCGGTGACGGCTGAGCAGGCAGCGCAATATCGTTTTCCTCAAAAGGAGTGCAAGCAGCAAGAGCCAATAGAAAAACGAGGAAAGGAAAAATATTTTTCATGCTTTTTTTACCCGAAATCCCGTTTCGGGCAGCGTTTAATTTTAAGCAAAAAGTTGGAGAATTACGATTATTTTGATCCGAAGGACGCAAAATTTGAACCTACTTCGGATCAAAATAACCGTATACCGTATACCGTATACCGTCAATCAATTATACCCCGGGTTTTGTCGGATAGCGCCATTCGTAGCCTGCACCTGTGATTGCGGTACTGGAAACAAATTGTGCGTTCCATCCACATACCCCAATGGTCCCAAAACAGCCTGGGCCCGTCCAGTCCGCACCAGATCAAAAAAGCGGTGTCCTTCCAGACCCAGCTCGATCCGGCGTTCCCGATAGATGGCATCAATCAGGGTTTGGCCGGAAGCATTGATGTCAGGCAATATATTTGCCGCATTGCCACGTGCCCGGGCTCGCACCCGATTCAGAGAGGTAAGGGCACCAGCTTCATTTCCGTTTTGAGCAGCCGCTTCCGCATGCATCAACAATACATCTGAAAAACGGATAACTCGGTCGTTTGTACCGCCATTTGGGTTTGGATCGCCAAATGGTGCATCTTCGTTTTTAAACGTGAAATATTTTTTCGGGTAGTAATCGTAAGAAATGCCACCAGTTGCTTCTTTAGTGAAAATACCCCGATCGCCCATGGCATCGCCAACGCGGAATACCGTACTTTTCAAACGCGGATCTTCAAAGCCTTCCTTGAAAAATTCCTGTACAAAATCTTCGGTTGGAATATTGAATCCATATCCATCAAACTGACCTCTAGCCCGCTGAAACACGGGGGTGAACGTGCCTTCATTGGCGTTGTTCTTGCCCCAGTTGCCGCCAGATGCATTCATGTACTGTATCTCAAAAACAGACTCTGCGTTATTTTCACCTGCTTGTGTAAAAATGGCCGCGTAGTCTGTAACCAACTGATATTCATTAGACTGAATAACTTCGTTGGCAACAGCTTCTGCCTCTGCCCAGCGTTTTTGCCAAAGATAACTTTTGGCTAAAAGCGCCTGTGCGGTTCCCTTTGTAATGCGGCCCAGATCTTCTTGTGCATAACCGCTGCGAGGTGGAACACTTAACGCTGCTGTTTTCAGATCTGATTCGATCAGGGCCCATACTTGAGAGGCTTCAGCGCGTGGGAGATTATACTCGCTGGGTGCAAGCAAATGATCTGCCAATGGAACGCCGCCAAACATGGTAACAAGATTATAAAAAAACCAGGCCCGGATAAAGTGTGCTTCACCCAAAATACGGGTTTTCAGTGTGGCATTCATCTCAATGGCCGGGACACGCTCCAGCACTACGTTCGCACGGTAAATACCCTCAAAATCTGCCGACCATTCACTCTCCAGATTGCCTGTATTGCTTGGACCGCGAAAGGTTTCAAGCTGCAACAGTTCGTTGGCATCATTGTCACCCGAACCGCCCTTTATAGCATCATCGGACATGATATCGCCCCAGATCCAGCGAAAGTGCCCGGCAGGTGAAATTTCAAATTGCAGCGGTGCATAGGCAGCATTCACAGCAGCAATGGCATCCGCCTCCGAACGGTAAAAATTTTCCTCTGACGATCCAATAAGCGGTTTGCGATCGAGGAAGTCTTTTTGGCATGCACTGGGAAACAATGCTACCAAAGCGATGAAGAAGAATAGTTTATGCAGTTTCATATTGTTGAATTGCTTTTCCTTAAACCTCGCGGTTTTTTAACATCAGCGAGGTTTAGAGCGTTATAATATAGGTTAAAACGTCACATTCACACCACCCAAAAGCACCCGGGCCTGGGGGTAAAAACCTCTGTCCACCCCTGCGTTCAATGCACCTCCATACGCTCCAATTTCGGGATCCATACCTGAATATTTGGTAAACGTAAACAGGTTTTGCGCTGAAATATAAACCCTGAATTTTTCAAACTTCATCTTTTTTAACATTGATTTCGGAAGCGCATAGCCCAACTGCACCGTTTTCAGACGCAGGTAAGCACCATTTTCCACAAAACGATCGCTGACCCGGGCATTCTGGTTCGGGTCAAGCAGGTTGACGCGTGGCTCAAAATTAGAGGTGCCCGACCCCGTCCACCGATTCAATACTGAAACCGGACGATTGACATAGTTGAAATCGTAGCGCACCGTTGCGTTGTACAAATCATTGCCTTGGGTGCCTTGTAAGAAAACACCCAGGTCAAAGCCTTTGTAAGCGCAATCCAGCGTCATGCCATAGTTAAAATCCGGCGAAGGATTGCCGATATAGGTCTGGTCTGCGGAAGTAATAGTACCGTCACCGTTCAAATCTTTGAAACGGATATCGCCAGGAGCAGTGTTCTCATTTTGAAATGCCGCGATTTCAACTTCCTGTTGGTTTTGAAAGATCCCATCTGTGACATAGCCAAAAAACGAACCAATAGGCTGACCGACTTCAGTCTTAGTTACATCGGAATTGGCTGATTGTACTCTTCCTGCGTAGATAGGCTCTCCCCCTGTACCAAGGCTCGTGACTTTATTTTTAACGAATGCAATGTTTCCACCAATACTGTATTTGAAGGCGCCGTCTCGGTTGCGATAAGCGGCAGACAACTCCAGGCCCTTATTCGAGACGCTTGCTACGTTGGTGACGGGTGCTGCTGTGCCAGGGGTAAGCGGAATAGGAGCCGCATACAGCATATCAAGGGTGTTTTTGATGTAGTAGTCGCCCGTGAATGAAACCCGACCGTCCCAACATTCAGCGTCCACCCCAAAGTCTGTTTGTTCTATGGTCTCCCATTTCAGGTCAGGGTTAGCCGATGTAAGGGCTACGCTACCGTTGGTGATGACCTGTGTAGGGCCAAAGGTGTAATTCTGGCCGGAATACACGACCGTCGTATAACCATAGTTGCCGATTTGGTCGTTGCCATTCTGGCCCCAGGAAGCGCGAATTTTCAGAAAATTAACCAGTCCTTCTTTCCAAAAATCCTCGTGGCTTACGATCCAGCCTGCAGAAACCGAGGGGAAATACCCAAAGCGATTATTCTTTCCAAACTTCGAAGAACCATCTGCGCGAAAAGAAGCACTTAGCAAATATTTATTATCGAGCGTGTAGTTGGCACGTCCGAAGAAGGATTGCCAGGCCGACTCATCTGCGCCGCCGTAGGCACTTTGTGAAGCGATCGGATCAATGGTATTTGAGATATACGCATCTTTTGGATCATTGGAGGGCAAATTTGTGTTTGCGCCACCATTGTAGTCATGGTGATTTTCACTGGTGGAAGTACCTGCCGTCAAGGAAAGATCGTGACGTTTGGCGATGGTTTTGTGCCAGTTAAGCACGTTTTCCCACTGCCAGTTTTTCCAGATATTGTTATTGAGGACGACTGAGTTGACGGCTCTCTTCTCTCCGGCAGGCGCATCAGACAACACCGGGTCATTGCTCAGGTCAAATGTTGGGTAAAAAATATCCTGTTTCGCAAACGTAGCATCGATGCTGTAAGCAGAACGAAAGCTCAGATCATTGGTCAAATTCAGTTCGCCATATACCAGGCCGACCACCCGGTCAGAGTGCCAGCTATCATAGGTTTGTTCGATGGCATTCAATGGGTTGGTGATGTCGGTGTCCGAGTAGCGCGAATAGGCGTAGGTACCATTGGATTTGCGCACGGGCGTAACGGGGTCCATATTCAAAGCCCGTACGAGCGGGGTCACAAATTCATTGTTTTCCGGCAAGCCATTGCGTGTGAGCGAGGTAAAGCTAATGTTCGTGCCAATGTTGAGCCATTCTTTTATGGCATTTGAGCCACTTGCCCGAACCGTGTAGCGTTTAAATGCAGCTTTATCACCACCAACAATGCCATTTTGGTTAAATACATTTCCGGATAGCGCATAGGTACTTTTCTCCCCTCCACCGTTCACGCTGATCTGATGGCTGCTCATAGGAGCATCTTTGAAAATGGCACCCAGCCAATCAGTCCCTACACCCAAAGCATCGGGATTGGAAAACTCTGGCAGGGGGATTACGCCTGCCGCTACATGTGCTTCGTTGGAAATGATAGCGTATTCGCGGGCAGAAAGCAGATTGGCTGTTTTCCAGGGACTTTGTGATCCGTAGTAGGCGTCATAGCTTATTTTGCCAGACTGATTTTGGGTTCCCGATTTGGTAGTAATGAGTACCACGCCATTGCCTCCCCGCGCACCATAGATAGCCGCTGAAGCACCGTCTTTCAGGATGTTGATGGTTTCTATATCATTCGGATTGAGAAAATCCAGGCCAGCCACTGGGATTCCATCCACAATATAGAGCGGATCAGAACTGCCGATCGAACTGGTACCACGCACCCGTACTGTAAGCGCACTCCCGGGGGATCCACTATTTTGTGCTACAGCTACTCCGGCAACCCGGCCTTGGAGGGCCTGCTCGGTGCGGAGAACAGGGGTCTGAGTGATTTCACTGGAGTTTATAGAAGATACTGCTCCACTGATACTGCTCCGTTTTTGTGAGCCATAGCCTACCACCACGACCTCATCCAGCACTGATGCATTTTCTTGAAGGGTAACGTTGAACGCACGCTGTTTACCAACGAGTATTTCCATTGGTAAATAGCCGGTATACGAAACCACCAGTATGGCATCCTCGCCGGGCGCCTCGAGCTGGAAGCTTCCGTTAAAGTCGGTGATGGTACCAAGGGACGCACCTTTTAAGGCAACCGTTGCGCCAATCAGTGGCTCTCCATTGGCTGCGTCGGTGATCAACCCTTTAAGAGGGATCTGCGCGGCCATACTAAAAGCAATAAGCAATAAAATAATGGATAGAAAAGATTTCATATCTGTTTCATTTTACACCTTGAAACCTCGCAGGTTTTAAAACCTACGAGGTTTACAGGGCAGAAGTAAAATTTTTAATCTTGTTTTACAAATCGTCCACTCGCAGCTTTATCAGCCGTTTGCACTAAAACAAAGTAAAAACCATTGGTCAAATTGGCAACATTGATCGAATACTGATCCGACACACCTTTTGCAGTTTCAGACAAAACAAGCTTTCCGGATGCATCAAACACATGGATATTGACCGCTCCTACTACAGTTGTTGCAAAGCCAAGCTGCACGGCATCCGTTGCCAATGAGGGCTGCAAGGTCATCCAATTATTGGAATTTACGAGTATAGCAGTTCCATTGGTACAATTGGTATTCGTGGCACAGCTAGCAAAACAGGTATTGATAACAGTGTCCTGTTGTACTGCTGAAAGCCAGCGATCATTGTAATTGGTTGGCACAGCACAAGATTGGCCGTCGAGGTTTTCTTTGCAGGAATAATCCGGGCAAGCTCCGTTGGCAAAATCATAAAAGGTAGAAAAGCCCCGTGGACGCTCAATCTGGATGCTAAATACACCGTCGCCATCAACGTCATTCATTTTGAATCGTCCGCCTGGAGGTCCAAAATCTCCGCCACCGGCAAGGTATACACCACCAGGATCAGGCGTATTGGAATTCATACCAAGATTTACGGTAATCTTCACCGCATCACCGCAGCCATAGCAGGAGTTATAGCAAATAGGACCGATAGTCGTGTTGCCAGACAAGGCCAGTTTCCGATTGACAAACACATTAGCGCCGTCAATGGTCGTTTTAGTACAAGTGGTTGTAGGCGAAAACTGTTCTTGCTGCGCCCAGTTGTCTAGGGTGAATTTATACTCGTACAAGCCTACCGGTAGGTTCAGCGTTGTCTCGTATACTTTGTCTCCATCTGCGTCAAGTAGTGGGTTTGCAAAGCCTGAAAAATTATTAAACGTACCGCTTACAAAAGCCTGGGTGAATGTGCCACCAAATTGGTTCATATCCAGTTTGAAGGTCACATCTGCGGTTGGAATACTGCCAGCAGTACACACTTGGATTTCGTCAATGTAATATTTTTGATCGCTGGTGAAGGCCTGTCCAAAGTCAGAAAAAAGCGTGATCGTATTATATACATGACCAATTGCCGGCATATTGGGCCCTTCGAAGGAAGGAAGTGATGGGTCAAAAGTCAGTTCAACCCATTCATTGATCACATTATTATCGACTTGCAAAGCCCAGTTCGGAGCACCGTCCTGAGCACCTTCCAATTTCAGCACCAGGTTTCCAGGGTGATCGGTGTGAAATTTGATCTTAATCAATCCGCCGGTCAGTAGGTTGACGGGAGTGGCTGCATTTGGGTTGGAGAAAGCCCCTGCCCAGGTTTGCGAATTAGCCGGTTTTTTAAACTCCAACACCGTTGCGCTGGTATTCAAACCCGTTGGATTTGGGTTAGCGATGGTGCTCGACAATTGCCCGTCGATGGAACTTCCAAAAAACTGGAACGTAGTACTGGTAGCCGGGTCTTCAAAATTGAGGATCGTATTGCAGGTAATAGCCTCATCCACCTTAATGTCATCGATGTATGACACTTGGTCAGCTGTAGGGCTTACTCCAAAATCCGTGAACAATGTGATCGTGTTATAAATATGCCCGGCTGCTGGCATATTCGGCCCTTCAATACTGGGGAGCGCAACATTAAAGGTAAGTATTTCCCACTCGCCCACCTTTGTATTTGCCACCGTTTGAACCCAGTTGGCTCCGCCGTCTGCAGCATTTTCAAGCTTAAGCGTGAGGTTACCGATATGGTCAAAGTGTACCTTAATAGAAATAGTAGTGCTGTTAATCAGATTAACAGATTTGGACGGATTTGGATTTGAAAACCCACCGCCCCAGGTTTGTGCACCTGCCGGTTTTTTAAACTCTAAAACCGTTGCGCTGGTATTCAAACCCGTTGGATTCGGGTTGGCAATAGTTTGGGTTAATTGCCCGTCAATGGAACTACCAAAATATTGGAAGCTCGTATTGGTAGCAGGCGTCTCAAAATCAAGAATGGTTTGAGCTGTTACGTTTTGCAGCCCCACGTAAAGGAGGGCAAAAAGCAGCGTAAATAGTCTAGTCATGTGAAAGTATTGTTTAAAGAAATAAAATTTTAAAATTCAGGAAGTGTGCTCATGATCAGGTAAAAAACCAACGTAGGTTCTTTGACGCATCGGAAAAGGAACTTATATCGAACAGACCATACTACTGGACATTTTCTAAAATCGAGACCTATAAGGTTTTCAAAAACCTAATAGGTCTGGGGACAAAACAAAAATGTCCAGTAGTATGCGAACAGACAATCTGTGTTTGGTACCAAGCTGATCGATTGCAATTGGGATATTTTTTTCAAACTGTCTTTTCGTATGATATTTTTAAGGCTTTTAACCGCCCAATTCCATTTTTTTTAACAAAAATGGGGCTTAGAGTGCTCTTTCCCACGCCAGTATGCTGCGTTTTCCAATGATAAGGCGTCAGAAATAAAGCAAGTACTACAGTCATTTTTCTAAAAGGTAGAGCTTATTGCCTTCAAACGTATGAAGGAATAAGGTCAACGTACAGGCGCCAGCTCTCCGTGGTAAGCCTAATTTTTTTTAAAAGCCCACCCAAGACTTCACTTGGGTGGGAGCCCTCCTTGTAATAGAGCAGTCATATCGACTTGACTTTTCAAGTCAAATTTATAAAATGGCCATCTCACAGGCAACAATTGTAAGATGGCTGCACCTTAAGCTTCTTACTTAATACCTGAAAATGTACACCTAGTCCTAATTACAGAAATAAAATTTTAAACTGAAAATAACGTATTTTTAATACCACAAAAGTATAAAAATACCCTTTTGGATAGCATGTTTCAGTTTACGACACTGATACGCACACGCTACGACATTACTACGACAACCGAGATATATGATTACGGCATTACCTTGCAGCATTGTTTTTTTACCATTTAGGTGACATAGCAACCCTAACTTTCTGTACGGTTATATTTTGACAAGAACTATGTCTGTATTGTGAACTAAGTGGCAAAAAAAACACGACAAAGGCCATATTTTGAAATCAATTTCACTCCTATTTTACTTGCTCCCAAGTCTGCTCCTGGCGCAGGCCGGAAACCTAGGGCTACCCCCTGTGACAAATTTTTCAAAGTTAGCTTACCATGCTGGTACGCAGAATTGGGATATTGTACAGGACGCACAAGGGCGTTTGATATTTGCCAACAACGAAGGCTTACTCGTTTTTGACGGAGCACAATGGCAACTACATCCAATTCTAAACGGCACCTGCGTTCGTTCCCTTGCGATGGCCCCGAATGGCAAAATTTATGTGGGCGGGCAGGGCGAGATCGGTGTTTTTAGCCCGGATGCACAAGGCCGCCTGTCCTACCAGTCGCTTAACAACCTCATCCCAACTGAAAATCAGAAATTTGCTGACGTATGGGACATTGTAATAGCAGACGATGGTTCCGTTTTCTTTCGCAGTGATGCGCGGCTTTTTCAGTTAAAAAACGATCAGATTCGCGCTTTTTCGAGTATTAACAAATTGAGTTTTTTAGGTAAAGCGTCAGGCCGCCTTTTGCTCCACGATGCCACCAATGGTTTAATGGCGTTTGACGGTCAACAATTCTCCATCATTCAGACAGGCATGAAACTTGAAAGTCCGGTCACCGCCTTGTTACCTGTCGGGGGAGATACCGTTCTGGTTACCACCCTTAAAAACGGCATTTTCTGTCTTGTCAATGATCGCCTCAAACCTTGGATCACGCCGCTGGACGCTATTTTAAAAGAAAAAAGAATCTACTGTGCTACTGTATTACCAATGGGACAAATTGCCTTAGGCACTTCATTAGGCGGCTTGGTAGTACTTGACAGCGATCGTCGCCCGATTCAATGGTTACAAAAAAACGAAGGCCTGCAAAACACCAACGTGCTCAGCATATTTACGGACAAATCCCGCAACATATGGTTAGGCCTTGACAATGGCATTACACAAGTAGAAATCAGTTCGCCATTCTATCGGATATTGCCAGACGGCCCCCTGGAAGGCACCGGATACGCTTCTCTTATTTACGAAAACCAACTCTGGCTTGGCACATCTAATGGCTTATATGTCAAACCATTCGGTGGATTAATCAACCCATTTGCCTCTAAAAACTTCAATCAGGTGCCTGGAGCCACTGGCCAGTCCTGGAATCTAGGTGTTATTGGAAAAAAATTACTCCTCGGCCACCACGAGGGCGCATTTCAGGTGCAACGTGAAGGGGTGAAGCGAATTTCAGACCTACAGGGCGCCTGGCAGTTTGTATCGCTCAACGACACCGCCATGGTAGCGGGTTTATACGATGGCTTAGCCTTGTACACCCGCTCAGGTACTGGCGACTGGCAATTTAGGCGTCGACTAGCCGGGTTGAATGAATCCTGCCGAATCATGATACATGATTCAGATGGCACTTTGTGGGTGTCACATCCATACCGCGGGATATTCCGTGTGCGGGTACGGGATAATTTTCGGGACATGGAAGTGCAGTTAATGGGCAAAAAAGACGGACTTCCCTCTGACTTGAACAACTATGTTTTTGAGATAGGTGGTAAAATGCTGGTCGCAGCAGATCAAGGTGTTTTCCGTTTTGATGCAACAACCCATCGTTTTGAGTCTGCTCCGGCATTTGATAAATGGTTGGGCGGAGCCGGACGTATTCGATACCTTCGGGAAGATCCTAAAGGTAATATTTGGTTTTGCCGGGGTATTGATGTGGGTGTTTTATGGGTAGAAGACGCTGGTTTGGAGAAAAAAATACGTCGCCAGACTTTTCCTTTGCTCAGTGGGCAATTGGTGGGTGGCTTTGAACATATTTTCCCTTCAGATGATCGGAATATCTTTTTCGGTTCAGAAAAAGGCTTTTTACACCTTGACGCTGAGCGTTTACAACGTGCAGATACCTCGCTGCAAGTGATAATCTCCAGCATAAGACTGCCCGATACCAATGATAGCCTGCTATTTGGCGGCTTTGCTATATGCACCGAACCGTTTAGTTTACCAAATAGCTACAATAGCCTCTCTATTGCATTTTCTGCCAGTGTATTCGGTGCAACCCGCAAGATCCGCTACAGTTACCAACTCAGCGGCTTGGATAACGAATGGTCGGCCTGGAGTGACAAAACCGAGCGAGACTTTCTGAATCTTCCGGCTGGCGAATATGTTTTTTCAGTCAAAGCCCGCAATGAATATGGGGTAGAGAGTGCCCCCATGCTTTTTTTGTTCAGAATCAGTCCACCTTGGCACTCCAGTTTTATTGCAAAATGTTTCTACTTTTTGCTACTTTTATTGGGTCTAGGCTGGGGATTCCGTAGACAGCAGAGCAAATTTGAGGAGGAAAAAAACGCACTTGAAACGAGCTTCCAACAAGAAAGCGCAGAGCAACAACGCATTGTACAGTCGAATACGCAGGAAATTACGCGTCTACGTGCTGAAAAGCTGGAATCAGAAGTGTTGCATAAAAATCAGGAACTGGCCCTCGCCACTATGCACTTAGTTCAAAAAGGAGAGATCCTGACCACCATACAGGAAGCCTTGGAAAAGGCCATCGAAAAAAAACAATCTACACAAACCCTGCATGAAGACATTCGAAAAATCATTCGAACCATGCAGTTTGACACACAACTAGATGAGGACTGGGAGCATTTCGCGATCCATTTTGACTCCGTACACGGTGATTTTCTAAAACGATTGCGCGAGCGCTATCCACAAAGCAGCCCAAATGACCTTCGACTTTGTGCATACCTACGTTTGAACCTCAGCACAAAGGAAATTGCCAATCTGCTGAATATTTCTGTACGTGGTGTGGAAGGCAGTCGCTACCGCCTGCGTAAAAAACTCGGCCTGCCAAGTGATGCGAATCTGGTGGAGGTTATGATGGGAATTGGGTGATTGGTGATCAGTGGACTGGTATACCAATCACCAATAAACGTAACTGGTTAGCACGTTTTCATACCTGATATCGCCGAATATCGGTTGCGCATCCCCCAAAAAAGTGCCAGAGGCCAGTAATATTTGTAGCCAAAGATGGAAATAACGGGTTGGAGGTGCAGCGCACCGAAATATATTACGGTGCGCTGTACCTCCAATGAATCAACCTGTAAAAAAGCTAGAAATATTTCGCCGCGCTGCGGCTGTCAAAGTGCTTGCAATCATGCCACAGGGGCACAACAGTAAGGGAATGAAACCATGCTAACCAGTTACCAATAAACCAATCACTAAAAAATGCTCATCATCCCTTTCAAGAGCTCGAGTGCTCCTAAGCTTGTCAGGACATACATCGGAAGGTGAAAATCCACTCCACATTGAAAGCATATAAAATTGATGACAAAGCTGAGCACTAAGGTGATAGCGCCTGCTCCCATCCATAACAGGCCACGCTTAAACTGAACCTCCTGTTTTTCTTTGGAAATGGCCTCTGCGCTCGATTCTTCCGGACGCAAATCCTGGTCTGAGTTGTAGATTGGCTCCATAATCGTAACTAAATTTGTAAATTGAAGAAATATCAAGTGCAACAATAAGCCATATTGATGCTTTTTACAAAATTTATTTCGATTTTATTCTTTCAAACTCCGCCCAAAATAAACTTCCCTCTTCTACGGCACTCTCAAAACCTACCTTACCACCCATCATTTCCGCATAACGCTGTACGATATAAAGCCCAAGCCCTGTTCCTTGGGTGGTGTTGGTGGCATTGCTGGCACGAAAAAATCGCCCAAATAAATGCTTCTGATCTGCATCCGGAATACCAATACCTTGGTCACGGACACTGATCCGGACTATTTTTTCGTCAATAAGGGTTTCTACCAGGATGGGAGCATGCTCCGGCGAGTATTTGATCGCGTTGGAGATCAGATTGATAAGGATATTTTTACCGAGACTACAATCAATAACGGTGGTGGGTTCTCCAGTATGGCGGTGTTCAAATGTTTGGCCGGGTTTGAATAAATTTTTCATCCCTTCATGGACTTCTGCCACACAATCCGTGATATTCATCTCTTCTGTATTCACCGAAACACGTCCTTCTTCTAAGCGACCCAGGGAGAGGAATTCAGTAAGGATCGTATTCAACCCGTTCACAGCAGATTTGATCCGCTCTGCGTGTTTTTTTACATTTTCAAAGTCTTGGCGTTCTGCATATTGTTTGGCTAAACCCGCAGAGGAAAGTATGGAGGTGAGCGGCGTCCGAAACTCATGTGAAGCCATACTTACGAAACGGCTTTTGAGTTCACCCAATTCGCGTTCTTTTAGTAGGCTACCGGATAACTCATTTTTAGCTTGCTCCAATTCGGCAGTACGTTCTGCCACCTTGTTTTCCAACCCTTCATTCAGTTCCTTTAGGGCATCACTAAGGGCTGCAAGTTCTTGTTTTTGTTCTAAGATCGAGTTTTCATGTTTTTTTCGGTTTGTATTATCAACCACAAATGCCACCACAAATGAGCCTTCTAAACTTTTAAACGGACTCAGACTAACTTCTACCGGAAATTCTGTACCATCTTTTTTTAAGCCCTTCAAATCCAGTCCGATACCCATGTTGCGTGGATTTGGATTTTGATGATATTTAGCCCTATACTGCTGATGCTGGTGACTTAATCTGGTTGGGATCAAAATGTCTACCGACTTTTTAAGCAATTCACCGGCTTGATACCCAAATAGCTGCTCGGCGGCAGGATTGGCCATTGCGATCTGTCCCTTAGCATCGGCAAGCAAAATGCCACTCGTGGCATAATGAAACAAGGCCTTGAATTTCTCCTCTTGTTGTCCTTCTATCTCACGAAGTGAAATAAACCGAACGACAAAAAAAACTGCCGCCCAAAAAGTCAAAACAGGTGGAATACGGTCTAATAATATTTGCTCCAGAGGCAATTCTTGCGGCTTGAATACCGCTCCAAATATGGTTAGGGTGGTGGTTACCACGGCTAAAAGTAATACGTCGCTTTTTTCTTTAAAAAATATAGCCAGGAAGTGTGCCAGCAAGTAAGCAAATACAATATCAAACTGCCTGGGTACAAGCAGATCAGCCACAAAGACAACAGCTACTAAAACCCAGATAAAACGCGACCAATTGGCATCGCTACTAAAAGTAAACATGGGGCAAATATACAATCAAACGCGTTTGATTCGCCAAATAGTTGCTATTGTTAGTGCACCCGCGGCCCAAAAGCCCCACTGGCTTTCTTCAACCCAACCCATTTCTCTTAAGCGCAGACTGAAAAATGCCATGCCAATAGCCAGTATCGCAAAACTAAGCCTTCGCAACACGCGGGCCAACATTTTCAGATTGGAATCAATATCGGGCGTTCGGATTTCGAGTTCGCCTGATCGGACTTTTTTAAGTGTTTTGAGTAGTTCGTCGGGCAGTGCAAGAGTGTTCATCAGGGTACTTTGGAGCAAGTCTTTGACGTAGCCCAGTGTACCGCCCTTATTTTTCAACAGGTATTCCTGAGCGAAAGGACGCACCGTCTCGAGCGGGTTGTACCCGGAATCGAGCGTGTTGGAAAGACCCAGTAAAAGCGTAACGGTACGACTTAGCAACACATAGTCTTTGGGCATTTGGATCGTGCCTGCAATTCCCCGAAAACCAATCTCACTGATCAGATTGGAAAGACTATTATTGAATGGATTGACTTGGATGTCGCGGAAATTCAAACCTTCAAATTGGACCTCATTTTGTAGGAAATTGCGGAGTGCCGCGATTATTTTACGCGCCATCTTTTCAGCTTCTATTCCTTCTGCTAAAAAGCCAAGACTGCGACAGGCTTCCAGCATAGCCTCTGTATCGTTTTTAACCGTGGCTTCTATCAGTTGGATAATCCCGTTCCTGAATTGTGGAGAAATAGAAGCTGTTGCTCCAAAATCAAGCAGTACTACCTGCCCTTTTTCATCCACCAACAGGTTGCCGGGATGAGGGTCTGCATGGTAGTATCCGTCTCTGAATATCATGCTGCACCAGATACGAAGCAAGCGACCAGCCAGGGCTCGCCGGTCTACCCCCCATGCGTCGATCTGGACGGTATTCGATATTTTTGCTCCGGTACAATACCGGGTCGTTAACACCCGCATGGTTGAATAGGCGTCAAACACTTCCGGAATAGATACTTCCGGTTCATCTGCAAGATTTACACGAATGATATCCATTGCCCGGGCTTCATTGGTAAAATCTAATTCCTCCTCGATCATTTGCCGAATCTGGGCGTACAAATAATCCAAACCCTTGATATCCATAAACCAGGAATAAATCCGGGTCAATTTTTGTACCACTCCAAGATCTATTTGCGCGATCTCCTCAATATCAAAATGTTGCACTTTGACTACTACTTCCGTGCCGTCCAGCAACGCTGCACGATGCGCCTGTCCGATGGAGGCTGTGGCAATAGGTATGTGATCGAAGCGACTGAAAATTTCTTCCGGTTGCATACCAAACTCTTCCACCAGACGGCATTGTACCTCCGGGTAAGGACGTGCCGGCAACCGATCCTGAAGGGCCTCAAGTGGACGTTGAAAAGCCTCAGGGAGGAAATTGGACATGACTGAGAGCAGCTGCCCTATTTTGATAAAAAGCCCGCCTAGTTCGAGAATGGCCGTTTTAACGCGCTCCGCATTTATCAGGTGCAAAGCCCCGATTCGACGATTGTACCAGTTTCGGCCCAAAAACCATCGAAAAAACACGAGACGGATATAACTGCTGCCGACCACAAAGGCGGTCCAATATGCTTTCCGGATGCGACGGTTCTGGGAATTGGGCATGGTAGAAGGATATGAAACTATATGGTTAAGGAAACCTATATGGTATGCTTTTGTTTCACATCTCACCAGTTATAAACTCCCAACTGACTCAACAATTCGTTTTTTGACATGCTCCCATGAAACATCCTTGCCCACTAAAATAGAATCGTCATCCTCTTCTGCATTTATAAAATAAGTCAAACTTTTGACGATATGGAATATCGTGCTCGATTAAATTTTTTCGAAACTATGCAGCCTTTCCAAAATCCCCGAAGGGAATCTATGTTTATAGCACAGAATTGGGTTGTTGAGTAGAAATCTCAAAGGGATTATATGTTTATAGCATATATAATCATTTTTTGACCAATCCCGAAGGGATTATATGTGAACCCCTGGCAAAGATCGCAACGTAGGACATATAATCCTTTCAGGATTACAACAAAATTACTTAATCTATAAACATACAATCCCTTCGGGATTTGCAACAGCCCCGACACCGTCAAAACGGGCCGGGGCTGTTGTTTGCTTATTGTATTTTCGTTGGGCGGGAACAAGCCTCTCCCCTATTTCGCCTGAATCATCTTCTTCGTAGCGCTGTCCGTAGCGGTCTCCAACTTGTAGTATAACAATCCAGTTGTATTGATCAGCGCACGATCAAGCGAGATACTGTTCTCGCCTTTCGCAAACTGGCCTTTTTGCTGGTACAC
>CANJPT010000080.1 GCA_947476195.1 Lewinellaceae bacterium
TGGTGTAGATTTGGATGTCCGATGGCAGCCTGGCTGGGTTTATGGCAAAAGAAATTTTCGAAATTTAGAATCACAACCAATGGCGGGCAGTGCATCAGTTGCGGCAATTGCTCCACCCACTGTGAAATGGGTATTGATGTGCGGGCTTATGCTCAAAAAGGGCAGGATATCGTGAGATCGAGTTGTGTGGGATGCGGGATTTGTGCAACCGTTTGTCCACGCGGCGTATTGCGTTTGGAAGGCTCAGACAACGATATCGCTGCTCGGGCCGCACAAAAGCGAACGGTACACGTAAAGCTGGAAGACGTAAAGATATTGTGATCAGCCTGTTGCGATTAAGAACAAAGGAGAAAGAAGCAGCGCATAAAATATTAACCAGATTTTTGAACAAAGATAGCCGAAAACACTACTTTTGACCTAACAAAACGATCTTCGCATGGGTATTCCAATACTTGTCAGCATCATTGTAGCCGCTGGTTTTTTAGGCGGCACAGCCAATTATCATATGGAGCAGGCCAACGGGGCCAGTTTTCGAAGATCCGTATTGCTTGGACTCACCGCAGCCGCCACGGTGCCGCTTTTTTTAAAAACGGTATCCAGTGAGTTAATGACCGAGTGCCTGGATGGCAAAGAGGTCTCTTACTTCGTATTTTTCGGGTTTTGCACTGTAGCTGCAATATTCTCTTCTAAATTTTTACAATCCCTGGGAGACAAAATACTCCAGGAGATCAAGGACGTAAAGCAAACACAAGAAACGCTAACCGAAACTACCGATATACTTGTTTCACAAAACTCGGACCCTTCCGATACGGATGCAGCCGCAGTACCTGCACCTGGTGCGGGGGATGGTTCAGAATTTGAATCGTTCAAAGTAGGCGATTCCAAATCTGCTGCCGTAGTACAGAGTGATGAACAGAGCGTACTATCGACTATGAAATCTTCAAGATTTGCTTTCCGGACCATAGAAGGCATTGCAAAAGATGCCAGAATGGACCTGGATACCGTTAAAATCAAGTTATTGGAGTTGGAAAAACAAGGCAAAGTCAACAAAATCAAGCGCGCCCGCGATGGTGTGATGGTTTGGTGCATAAAATAAGTTTGTTTGTGCCAATATTTTTTTGATCTCCTTTGGAAATTAGTCATTCATTTTTCTACCTTTGCGGGCATTTTTGAAAGTAATATCACATTTTAGCGCACAACACAATGGAAATCATTGCATTGCAGGGTCACCAGAAGACATCTTCTGGCAAAGTAGGGGCAGCAAAAATCCGTCGCATCGGCCATGTCCCTGCGGTGATGTATAAAAGCGGTGGCGGCGAGTCACTCCAGTTCACATTGGAGACTTCTGCTGTTCGCCCACTCATTTTCACGCCAAAATTCAGGCTCGTTGAAATCAGCCTCAACGGTGCCATACACAAGTGTATCGTGAAGGACACGCAGTTTCACCCCGTTTCTGACGAGGTACTGCATGTTGATTTTCTCGAACTCGTGCCTGGCTTGAAGTTTAAGGCATCCGTTCCACTGCGTTTCGCAGGGTCTGCGCCTGGCGTTAAGGAAGGCGGCAAGTTCATTCCTCGTATGCGTACCATCAGCATCCTTACTACGCCTGAAAAAGCAGTAGACGAGGTTAGTGCTGACATTACTAGTATGCAATTGGGAGACACCCTTCGTGTACGCGACATCACAGTTATGGATGGTGTTGAAATCACCAACCCAATCGCTGTACCGATCGCTTCTATCGAAATCCCGCGTGCATTGAAAACCAAATAATTTGGTTTTTAGTAATAGTTGAACGATACAAGGTTCGTCAAACGGGCGGCTCGATTTTCGAGCCGCCCGTTTTTTATTTCTTCGAATTACTTTTGTGCAAAAGCTCAGGCTATGCTTACATTTTCTTGTCTTCCTTTCGATGGCCTTTCGCCACATTTACTCTACGAGATCCTTGCTTTACGTGCGGAAGTCTTTGTAGTAGAACAAAACTGTCCATACCAGGATTGCGATGGGAAAGACCTCCAAAGCTGGCACCTGATGGGGCAAAATGAGTCTGGAAAGCTGATCTGCTATACCCGGCTATTGCCCAAAGGCATATCTTATGAAAATTATGCCTCCATTGGACGGGTTGTAAGTTCCCCTTCCGCGCGAGGCACTGGAGCCGGAAAAATATTAATGGTCGAAAGCATCAAAATGTGCCGGCAACTTTTTGGAGATCAACCCATTAAGATTGGCGCACAGACTTACCTCCTAAAATTTTACGAAAGCTTTGGCTTCCAATCTACTGGCGAGGAATACCTGGAAGATGGGATCCCGCACACGAAAATGGTTTTACCCATACTACTGGACATTTTTGTTTTGTCCCCAGACCTATAAGGTTTTTGAAAACCTTATAGGTCTCGATTTTAGAAAATGTCCAGTAGTGTGGGTTTTACCCCCATTTTTCACCTCAGAAAACAAATCGAGTAGGAATCCCCATTCCTCAAGGTAAGTGTCCTACCGAATAAATTGAGCTGCTGATAAACAAAGCCTAAAAAAGGCACCTAATTTAACAAGGGAAATATCCAGAAACTAAATTACGTTCTCGCATGAAAACATCCTGTCTTATGCGAAAACTATTCCTTGCCGCCATACTCCTTTGCTTTTTCTCCACTGTACTTTCCGCCCAAAATACGGCTAAGCCTTCCTCGATTGTTGACTTGAAAGATGCCCTGACTAAGAAACTCATCAGCATCCAGGTCGTAGGCAACGGTGGCCACCAGGGGGAAGCCATTAAGATTGTGTGTAAAAACCTGCGCGGCCAATACCTGCACCTGCGCATCCCGCAGGGTCAGCTTATGGAACCTGTTGATTCTACGGAGCAGACCCTCGTAGTAGCAGAGGAAATGTTGCTCGCGGTCATGGTAAAGACACCTGTGGAAGCTTCGTTGAAAACTTTCTGTACCCAATCTGGCGACAAATCTCCGAGTGCTGGTTCTGCCTTTGCAGTGGGTGCAGTCGCGCCTGTGATGTTATGTAACCTGTTGAAATTCATTGTCGAAAAAGGCAAAACGGAAAGTTCTGAAGCCCAGACAGCCGTTTGGTGCCTTACCAGTAATGCTTCCCTCGGCTCTATTGGTGATGGCGAACTGACCAAGTTTGTGGCCGATCAACTGGGCAAAGAAGTGCCTGGTTACAAGATCCGCCATAGTGTGGTAGAAAGCGTGCCCGGACGACCCGCAGAACTCGGCAAAGCCCTGGTGATAGAAGGCAATTTCCGTTACTACCTCGAAAAAGATGAGCGCACCATTATGGTATTGCTTGACAGCACCGGAAAACTGATCAAACAGGTATCCAAAGAAGAAATTATGAAAGCGGGTGAACACCGCAGTAGCCTCCGACTGGAAGTGTACAACCTTAACTCAGGCAAATATACGCTCCGAATGCAGACGAAAAGCGGAAAGGTAATCAAGGATACGGAGGTTGAGTTTTGATGTTTTTTTGAACCACAGTTGATTTTTTTGAAACCACATAGTGCACATAGTTTTGAATTCCAGAGCGTTTTAAACTATGTGCGCCGTGGGAACTATGTGGTTTTAAAAAAACAATGAGCGTTGCCTGCTATGAACACGCTATTTTTGCCTTTTGGAGCAGATGTCCTTACTACCCAAAACGTGAAAAGAAGCAAAAATGACCACTGACCTTCTACTCGGAAGCCTTGTACTTAGCCTGCTCCATGCAGCCATCCCCAACCACTGGTTGCCCATTGTAGCTATTGGAAAGCGGGCTGGTTGGACAGCTGGTAAAGCATCTCGCATAACACTTTGGGCTGGAAGCGCACATGCACTCAGCACTGTTTTGATCGGGTTGCTGGTCAGCCTGGCAGGTTGGCAACTTTCTTCCTGGGCCGAAATTTTTATGGAAACGGCAGCACCTATGTTGCTTATCGCATTAGGTTTGGTGTTTATCTGGCGGCACTATTACCACAGACACTTTCACATGCATGGTAAGGTATCTACACAACTACCTGAAAAGCAGATGATCCTTGCGCTGGCTTCTGCCATGTTTCTATCTCCTTGCCTCGAGATTGGCGCCTTTTTTCTGGTAGCAGGTACCCATGGAGCCTGGGCCGTTTTTAACTTGTCCATGCTTTACACCATCACCACTGTAGGCGGTATGGTGGTGTGGGTACAACTTGTGTGGCATGGTCTTTCGCTTGCCAATTGGCATGCGTTGGAACACTACGCGGGTATTATTTCGGGAATTGTACTGATGCTGGCTGGACTGTTGGGGCTATTGCATTGATGTATGATGTATGAACTATTATGTTCTATGGTATCAACGTACCGATTTTATACATTATAGTTCATACATCATAGTTCATACATCACTAATACCCTGTTTTTAAAAATTTAAGGCTCAAAACCCGCCCATTAGCGACGCAAATTTTCAAGCAATACATCCCTTCGGGCAATTGCTGAATATCAATTTCGCTCAATAGTTCTGAAAGCTGAACCTCCTTTACCAATCCACCGCGAAAGTCAACTATAATGGCGGTAACCACATCCAAATCAAGGATCTCCAGTTGAATGGCAGATCGGGCCGGATTGGGCCAAAGTCGTACGGAACCAATTTTGCCTGGCTCATTGGCCCCAACTGTATTGGTGATCGTAATGGGTGCCAGCGCTGAGGTACAACCGTTTCCATCTGTGATCGTAAGGGTATAGGAGCCTGCATTGAGTCCTGTCAGATCTTCCGTAGCAGCAAAAGCCTGGCCGTTTTTGTTCCAGGCATAGCTGTAACCAATACTGCCTACCGGGGTAACCGAGATAGCACCCACGCCTAGTCCGTTGACATCATTGGAAACATTATCTATTAAAATGTCCGGCACAACATTGACCACAATAGAAAAAGAGCAGGTGGAACTATTACCCGATACATCCATTGCCTGATAAACTATGGCGTAGTTGCCTTCCGGGAAGGCTGAACCACTTGGTGGGCCACTTACAACGAATGGCGGAACTTCGACCCCACAATTGTCCGAAACGGAAGGTGTCCCATAGCTCACAATATTCCCACCACAAATTTGAATATCCGCAGGACAGACCATCGTTGGCCCTTGATTATCTGTAGCAATAATATTGAAAGAAGCGGTACTGGAACAATTGTGATTGTCCGTCACAGAAATAGTATAGGATCCTACGCCAAGATTCCCTAAACCACCTCCAGGCAAGTTGAAACTGTAGGGCGGGGAGCCGCCAGATACCGATATAGATGCTCCTCCTGTCATATCCATCGGGCAGAGCACATTTTGCACCGAGACCACGGTAAGTACTAAAAGAGCTGGTTGTCCAATACTTACAGATTGGGTGATCACACAACCTGTAGCATCTGTAGCCGTTGCAGTCACCGATCCAGATGGCAAATTAGTTGCGGTCTGTGTCGTTGCGCCTGAACTCCAAAGATAATTATAAGGCAAGTTCCCGCCGCTTACAGCGATGGTAGCCTGGCCATCAAGTCCTCCATAACAGGATAGATCCACTGAAGTTATGGAAGCTGAAAGATCACAGTTAAAGCCTGATACAAAAGCTGTTTGCGTGCTTGTACAGCCATTGGCATCTGTTACCGTTACAGTATAAGAACCAGGACTGAGTCCTGCAATAGATTGGGTCGTAGTATTATTGCTCCACTGGTAGCTGTAAGTGGGATTGCCGCCCGATGGATTGGCCGTAGCCGTACCATCGGTCGCACCGAGAGCTGTTACGCCTGTGCTGGAAGTATTGGCATAAAGCAAGGTTGGTTGGCTGATACTTACACTAAGTACAGCAGGACAATTGTTCCCGTCCACTATACTCACCGTATACCCCCCGGGGGCTAAATTATTGGCACTCTGGGTACTTGCGCCATTGGACCAAGAATAAGCGACCGGGTTGACTGCGCCATTCAGATTTACGGAAGCCAGACCGTCATTGGAGCCATTACAAGAGGCATTGGTGGAAGAGATGGATGCAGAAAGGTTACAGCCAAAGGAGTTTACCGTTACCGTTTGTACTGCAGTACACCCATTTCCATCTGCAGTGGTAAGGGTGTAACTACCCGGCTGAAGGTTCGATATTGTTTGCGTCGTCCCATTATTGCTCCAGACATAGGTATAGGAGGGATTGCCTCCTGTCGGATTGGCTGAAGCAGTGCCATCGTTCGCTCCAAGGGCTGTTTCGCCTGTAGCGGAAGCATTCGCCAAAAGCGGGTCTGGCTGAGTGATCGCGCTGGCAACCGAAGCCGTACAACTTTCCCCATCGGTTACCGTGACAATATAAGTTCCTGCAGTCAAACCCGAAGAAGTAGCAAGCGTATCTCCATTACTCCAGAGATAAGAAAACACTCCATTCCCACCGCCGCCAGCTGCGGTGGCGGTTCCATTATTGCCACCATTACAACTTACGTTGGTGGAAGCTAAGATGGAAGCCGTAACGGTTGGAGAGAGCTTTACCTCTACACTATCCAGCGCCGTGCAGCCATTTTCAATATTCGTTACTTTCAAGAAATACTTTCCAATACTGTCCACTACCGGTGTCAGGGTGGTATCACCTGAAACAATATGCCCTCCATTTTTCACCGTCCAGAGGTATTTGAAATAAGTACCTTGCGAAGAAGGTGTAGCATTGAGTTGAATACTGGCATGGTTACAGTTCAAATTACCCGGCTTGACAATGCTGTCAAATGGCGCTACCCTGTTTTGAAACACCGTAACCATGGCTGTGGAAGTGCAACCATTCACATTTCCCTTTACTGTAAGGGTGTACGTTCCGGCAGTATCCGTTTCTGGATTTTGAAGATCGGAACTAAAATTTTGCCCTACCCATGAATAGGTCACATTGGGCGAAAGGGGCGAGTTGCCCAAAAGCTGGACCGTATCATTCAAGCAATTAATTTGGCCATCCACGGAAGCAAATGCACCGGGCGGAACAATGTTTTGCACCACCGTTACGGTATCAAAGCCCTGACAGCCATTGGCGGTATTGGTTACTTTCCCGAAATAATTGCCGGGAGCCGAGACGCCTGGGTTGGCAATGTTGGAAGAAAAATTGTTCGGTCCCGTCCAGGCAAAAGTAGCATCGGGGGCATTGGTGGTCAGGTTCAATTGCACAGAGCTGGTGACACAGGTCAATTGACCGGATACCAAACCGACCGCTGTAGGAGGTGTCGTGTTTGCGGTGACCGTAGCTGTAGCCGTTTTCGTACATCCATTGTCCAGGTTTTTTACCGTAAGTGTATAATTACCAGCTTGATTAACTACCGGATTCTGCAGGAATTCATTCACCGGACTAATTCCGGGACCACTCCAACTGTAAGTAACATTCGGGGTAGTAGAACTCCCCATGAGTGTTACAGTAGAAATGACACAGTTGATCGTGCCGCCCGTAGCCGATGCGTTGGGCGGGGCAGTGTTGCAAGTCACAACGGTAGAAGCCGAGGCGGTACAGCCATTGGTCGTATTGGTCACCGTGAGTGTATAGGTGCCACATTGATTCACCGATGGAGTAAGGGTATTAGCACCCGAAACGATATGACCGCCATTCGAAGCTACCCAGGCGTAATTGATATTTGATCCTGTGGAAGATCCCGCCCCACTGAGCAGGATTTGAGTACTGGAACAGGTAAGTTCCCCGTTCGGCCCGGCATTGGCGGTAGGCGGAGTCGTATTACCGGTGATATTCACACTGGAAGCTTTCGTACAGCCATTGGCATCTGTAGCAACAATAGCGTATGTTCCGATCTGAGAAAAGGTAGCGACGTTGGACGTTTGTCCATCAGACCAAAGATAGGTGTAGCCAGGCGTACCGCCTCCGGCAGTAGCTGTAGCCGTAGCAAAATTGATGCAGGTCACACTGCCTGAAACGCTGGTACTGAGTGTCAGCACAGCAGGCTGGGTCAAAGTCGTTGATGCCGTAGCACTGCCACTGCCACTCGACCCTGTCACCGTCACAGTATAGGTTCCTGCCATGAGGTTGATGGCCGTTTGAGCTGTTTGTCCACCGGTCCATAGGAAGGTGTATGGCGGCGTTCCGCCGCCGGGTTCCACGGTCGCGCTACCATTGTTACTGCCGTTGCAACTGGGGTTAACTGTGTTGCTTATGGTAGCAGTGACTGGTGGAGGGCCTGAAAAACTAAAGGCAAGATTATCCCAAATCGGGTTATCTCCTCCAGTACCACCATTTCCATTCACCATGTTGACAATATAGTACGCCTTCACCGAATTTCCAGGTACACTTAAAGGGGCCTTCCATTGAAAATCCCAGGAGACCACGCCTCCTGAAAAATTTTTTCCATTGCGCTGTTCTACGTATTCTCGCCCAGACAAAGATTCTGTTCCGAGATCTGGCACCGATTCAATGAGATCCCCACAATTGTTATTGTTTCCGTCTACCACCACCAGTTGCATGCCTGCTTTAACGGGTGATCCAGCAGAAACTGTCATTTTAACATTGATATCATAAGTTACCCCAGGACTGGCTGTAGCAGGAAAACCCGTGACATCAATTGTACCGTTGAAACTACCGCCACTATGGCAATTATTGCAATTGCCATCAAAAGGTGCAGCGGTTTTGCCCGTTGGAGGGTTGCCATTGTTTGCAAGCCAGACGAGCATCCCTAGAAGGAGTCCGGTGATAGGAAGCAGACGAGAATGTTTAATTTTTTGCACGATAGATAGATTAATTTTGTTTGGAAATAACATGAAATGACTTGCATTGTAAGATGACTAGTGCGGCGTCCATTTAATAGCCGATGAATTGGGGAGGCCAATTTTTCCTTCATCAAGGCGTGAGGAGGGCTGAATACGGGATATTGTAACCGACGAACAACGCAGAGAAAGGGAAAATTGGACCGCCACATTCATGGGCCATTGACTGGACACGGCACTAGCAACGCTGGCTTCATTCCACTGAGCTATGAATCGGAAATAATAATGGTTTGCCTAGACTTAAAGAGGGAGGATAATTTACGTGAAGCAGGAGTATTGGCCTTTTTGAAAAAAACCAGGATTATTTTCAGAAACAAAAGAACAGTATTTTTGACAACCCAAATGTCGGTTTTTGACAATATGCTAATTAAGCCGCCACCAACCCTGCCTTTTCCGAAACAACCATCATCCTGTCAATGGATGCACGCCCTTGTTCAATGACCCAATCTGGCAGGATAATCTCAGGCAATTCATACTCCATGCACAAGTAAAGTTTTTCGAGGGTATTGAGCTTCATGTGGGGGCAGTCGTTGCAGGCGCAATTATTCTCAGGAGGTGCTGGAATAAAAGTTTTGTGTGGACTGGATTTTTGCATCTGATGCAAAATACCCGCTTCAGTAGCCACGATATATTCTGTGGCGGAATCGTTCATTGTGTACTTCAAAAGGCCGGTTGTAGACCCAATATAGTCAGCCATGTCCAAAATATGCGCCTCACACTCCGGGTGCGCAATAAACTTAGCGTTGGGGTGGCGGTTGCGAAGTTTGATGATGCGTTCATAGCTAAATATCTCGTGTACCATGCAGGCCCCGTTCCAAAGCACCATATTCCGGCCAGTCTTTTTTATAAGGTAAGCGCCCAGATTTTTGTCGGGGGCAAAAATGATGGGCTGATCTTTTGGAATACTTTCTATGATGGCCACAGCATTGGTACTGGTGCAGCAGATGTCCGTGAGCGTTTTCAATTCGGCGGTGCAATTGATGTAACTGACCACGATATGATCGGGATATTTTTCCTTAAATTTTTTGAACAACGCGGGCGGGCAGGAATCTGCCAGGGAGCAGCCAGCTTTCAGGTCGGGCAACAAAACTTTTTTTGTGGGACTAAGCATTTTAGCCGTCTCCGCCATAAAGTGTACCCCGGCAAAAACGATGATATCGGCTTTAGTCTTGGCTGCCTGCTGGGAAAGTCCGAGCGAGTCGCCGATATAATCGGCAATGTCCTGTATTTCAGAGTCCTGATAATAGTGGGCAAGTATGACCGCATTTTTCTCCTTTTTAAGCCGATTGATCTCGGCTACAAGGTCGAGGGTGGGATCTACGGCGAGGTCTAGAAAGCCGTTTTTATCAAGTTTAGCTTTAGCTGTTAAGAGGGACATGTTTTGTTGTTTATTCAGTTGTCAGCACATCCACGATTGTTTTAAGTGCAATGAAAATCGGCTCACGACCTTCTTTACTGACCAAAGAATCGGGATCATCTTCACTTTCCAGTACCGCTTCTTCAGCAAATGCGAGTAAGTCTTCCTGAGGCGTTTCGTCAAAAAAGACATCGAGGCGATCGCGGAATTTTTTGGCTGTTGAGGCCTCCAGGATCTCATAGTTATTTTCCTCAGCCTCCCCGATTTCCTGCTCAGAAACTGCGTCCAGCGGGCCGTTTACTTCTACAATTGATTTCCAGGCAATCAAGGCCAGATACTGTAGATATCCTTTTTCATCGTCATTGAGCAGTTCAAATTCCTGGCTGAAAAGCCATGCAAACAGCACTGGCTGCGCCTCCGAAAAGGCTTCCATTTGCACTTCATATTGCTCATCAGTATAAGCTTCCAACGCATCAATAATGGCATCTATTACTTCTTCGGAGACGAATTTCATAAGTTCAAAAAATTTGAGAATCAGATGGTTGCACCAAAATGGTGTGCAAAACTACGCGTTTCCGTGGAATTGTTTTTTTAGTCTCTTGTAATAACTTTTGGAATCCGAAGCTGACGGTTCCTTTTTTCGTGCATACGGTTCCTTTTTTCGCTCACCCTTGCCAAAATATGTAAAAAAAAATGCCCACTGTTTTAAGTGGTTTAATTTTGCCAAAAACATCAAGATACACATGAAATATTACGCCTTTTTCGCGCTCCTGCTTTGCTGTTCTGTTGGAACGTTTGCACAAACCCCTGAAAGATACTCCCGGGTAGAGATCAACCTGGAGAGTAAAGATATAAACATCTTAACACGCCTTGGTATCGAGACCGATCATGGCATCCATGTGCCAGGCCACTCGTTGGTTGCCGACCTTGCTGCCTCAGAGATCCAATTGGTACAAAGTGCTGGTTTTCAGACCAAAATCAGAATTGAAGACCTCAAAAAAGATTACCTGGAACGTTTGCAAAACCCTGAGGTTGAAAATCGTTCGGGTAACTGTGCCAGTACCGGGGTGACTCCCTACGCTACCCCTTCCAACTATACCTACGGCTCCATGGGCGGTTACCATACCCTTGCAGAAATGATGGCAGTGTTGGATGATATGCACGCAAAATACCCTAACCTAATCAGTGCCAGAGCAGACGTAAGCGATACCATTGAAACCTGGGAAGGCCGCAAACTTCAATATGTCAAAATATCTGACAACCCCGACAGCGCCGAGCCAGAACCAGAGGTGCTCTACAGTGGCTTGCACCATGCCCGTGAACCAAACAGTGCAAGTCAGATGCTTTTCTATATGTGGTACTTACTTGAAAACTACGCCATCGACCCGGAGATCAAATATATTCTGGACAATGCCGAGCTTTATTTCGTGCCTTGCGTCAACCCCGATGGCTATGTATACAACGAAACTACTGATCCTCAAGGAGGTGGTTATTGGCGCAAAAACCTCCGTGACAATGGCGATGGAACTTTTGGAGTGGATCTAAACCGCAATTATGGATATTTTTGGGGCAATGACGATAGCGGTTCTTCGCCCAATACCGGTAGCCTAACCTACCGAGGACCCGCCGCATTCTCTGAACCGGAAACCCGTTCGATGCGCGACTTTGCACGCGCCCACAAGTTTGTTTTTGCACTCAGCTACCACACTTTCAGCAATTTGCTCATTTACCCCTGGTCTTATAACAATCAATTGGCTGAGCCTGGACTCGCCATATTCGGCAAACTTTTCACCCGCGAAAACCACTACAAAAATGGCACCTCCATCCAAACGGTCGGCTATAATGTGAATGGCAATTCTGACGATTGGATGTACGGAGAGGAAGGTGTAAATGCATTTACGCCAGAGGTTGGAACTACAGGATTTTGGCCCCAACCTGGCGAAATTGATGCCCTGAACCGCGAAAATGTATGGCAAAACCTCTGCAACGTACTTTGTGCCCTTCGATTCGGAGAAGCAAAAGACCTTAGCCCAAACTACTTTTCAACATTGACCCCTAATGTCGACATTGAGCTTATCCGGTATGGCTATGAAAATGGTCCATTTACTTCCTCCCTGACGCCATTAACGGCCAATATTCTAAACGTTCTGCCGGCTTTACAAACCTCGGAACTAGCCCAGTTTGAATCAAAAACGTTGACCACCCAGGTTAGTTTGAACCCGAATATTCAGGTCGGAGAAGAATTTACGCTTTTGTTCAGCTATTCGAATGGAGCCTACACTAAAACCGATACGCTGCACAAATTCTATGGCGGCAAAACCATTGAAATCGTCAATGAAAATGGCAATAACATAAATGAATGGAGCGGTGCCTGGGAAAAGACTCCAAGCACCTATGTCAGCGCACCGTTCAGCATCACGGATTCTCCTAATGGCAATTACGAACCCGTTACATATTCAGAATTTAAACTTTCAAATCCGGGTGTTACAATCCCGATCGAAGCCAAAAGTCCAACTGTAAGCTTTTGGGCAAAATGGGATCTTGAGCCGGGCTATGATTATGTGCAATTGCGCGCCAACGGCAATGTAGATAAGGCACTTTGTGGACGCTACACCAGGGGCGGCTCCGGTAACGGCTCTCAGCCTTTTAATGAACCACTGCTCGACGGCTTTCAGGGAGAATGGGTGGAAGAATGTATGGACCTGTCGGACTTTATTGGCCAAACGATAGACCTCAAATTTATCTTAGGCTCTGATAATGGCGATGAACGCGATGGTTTTTACTTCGATGACCTTCGGGTGGAATATACCGATCCAACGCTGTTGAGCACGTTGTCTATTCCGCTGCAAGATTTCCGCCTTCGCCAAAACGAACCAAATCCAGCTGCTGCTTTCACTACAATCCGCTGGGAAAACACGAAACAGTTCATTGGGGATGCCAATTTGATGATTTTCAACTGCCTAGGGGTAAAAGCCGCCCAATACGCTGTGAACCTTTCTGCTCAAACTGAAATTAGCATAGATACCCATTCCTGGCCTGCCGGGCTTTACACGTATATACTGCAAACCTCGGAAGGCCAAAGTCAGGCTGTAAAAATGTCGATCCTGCGGTAATTTTGAGCTTTGTGCTTCCAATCATACCTGGACATTTTCTAAAATCGAGACCTATAAGGTTTCTAAAAACCTTATAGGTCTGGGGATAAAACAAAAATGTCCAGTAGTATGGCTTCCAATATTTACCGAGCGACTTTGGAGTCGCCCGTTGAATATTGGAAGCCTCAGCGCTAAATCATTGCACCACCACTTTCGCCAAATTCAATAAAATACTCCATGAGAAAAACATCTTTTCTAACCGTACTACTCGCCCTTTTTTTGGCAATCAGCGCAGTTGCACAACTCCCCCAGGTTTTCGAGCGACGTTCCGCAGCAGTGAATATAAACGGGATGGATCTTGCATACCCCTTCGCGGGAGGACTGAATTCCCCGGAGTTCTCCCAAGCGGATCTGGATCATGATCTTTTGCAGGATCTGGTACTGTTTGACAGAACTGGCAATGTGGTGCTCACTTTCATCAATGAAGGTACGGCCGGAACGCCCAACTTTGTATACCGTCCGGAATACGCCTTTAACTTCCCGACTGGCCTTACGGACTGGATGCTGATGCGAGACTTTGATAAGGATGGCGCCATGGATATTTTCTGTGCCGCAATCGCGCTTTCAAGCCAGGAAATTCAGGTATTTAAAGGGTACTACGATGGTCACGGACTAAAATTCACCCCTCATCATTTCACTTATCCGGCCAATTGCTCTTCCTGCAATTCGCTCTACATCTTTTACCCCGACAATAACCCCGCTTTCTGGAACAACTTCCCGGTTAGCCGCGGAGACGTGCCGGATATTGACGATATTGACGGAGATGGGGATCTGGACATTGTAGCATTCCCTTCGGGCACTTCTACCAGCCTTACGATGCTCCGCAATACCTCCGTGGAAAATGGATTGCCGCTTGACAAACCGCAATATGAACTCTATGACAACTGCTGGGGGCGTTTTTTTGAAAACGGTATGGTACGCTGCCATGCGGAATTAAGCTGCCACCCGGATACCTGCTACCTCGATTGCATGTTTCGCGGCCCTGATGTTGCGGAATCCCGGGATGGACTTCACCCAGGCGCTACTGTGACCACTTACGACCAGGATAATGACGGGGATAAAGACCTGCTGCTTGGGAATATTTCTTCCCCTTGTATCGGTATGATGTACAATGGTGCTACATCTCAAAACGCCTGGATGGTCGCCCAGGACTCAGCCTTCCCTTCCAATAATGTTCCAGTTGACATCAACTCTTTTCCCGCTACCTATTATTTTGACTATGAGAGCGACGGCAAAAAAGACCTCATTGCGGCAAGCAACAACCCGACCAGCGGCGAAGACCGGTATATGGTTTGGTACTATAAAAACAAAGCCAGTGTACCCGGACAGCATATCTTTGAGCTACAGACCAAAGCGCTCCTCGTAGAAGATATGATCGACGTGGGCACTGTTGCCCACCCTGCTTTTGCAGATGTGAATGCTGATGGATTACTGGACCTGGTGGTTGGCAACTATGGCTATTATACCAATATCAACAATCAGTCAACGTTCACCAATGCCAGGCTTTTCCTTTTCCTCAACACGGGAACCCCTACCGCTCCTGCCTTCGAACTGACGGATAGTGACTGGGCCGGTTTATCTCAATTTGCACCACTGGATTATGATTTTTCGCCCACCTTTGGCGATATTGATAGCGATGGAGACCTGGATCTTTTGGTGGGCAACAACCTTGGCGGGGTCTACTGTTACCGGAATACCGCAGGACCAAACCAACCGATGATCCTTCAGTATGATACAAATCCGATGTGGCTTGCCATGGACGTAATTGGGTCTATTTCCTCCCCTATTGTGTATGATCTGGATGGCGATGGTTTGCAAGACCTGATCATGGGCGAGCGCACCGGCAATATCAATTTTTTCAAAAACAATGGCTCCTCCTCACAGCCGATTTACCCTGCGTCACCCACTTTACAAAAAATTGGCCAGATCGATACCCGTATTCCACTAGAGGTGGTGGGCATGAGTACTCCTGCCATTATTCAGACCCTGGACGGTCCCATCCTTGTGACAGGTGCTCAGCGGGGCCATTTGGAAGCCTACTATTTGCAAGGGGCTAGCCAGGACACCTTCCCGGCCATTTCCGTAAACTGGGGGAACATTGATGAGGGCAACCGTTCGCACCCAGCTTTCGCTGACCTGGACAATGACGGTACATTGGACATGGTGATCGGCAATCAGCGCGGTGGCCTGGCCTTATACAGAACCGAATTGACCACCATCAACATACCGCTACACACTGCCGTACCCAACACGCCAAGCTTACAAATCAGCCCAAACCCTACTCGAGCATGGGCACATGTAGAATGGTCGGTAAACACGAACCTACACTGGCAGGCATTCAGTATGCTTGGGCAGCTGATTGCAGAAGGGGAATCCGCCGCCGGCTCTTTCAATGTGGAAGTACGTAATTGGAAACCTGGCATTTATATCCTGAAAGCCGAGGCAGATGGAATGGGTGCGATGGGGAGATTGGTGGTGGTACGGTGAGCTTATCTTATGAATCAGGATTTGAAGGATGCTGATTCATACCTACACCGCCACAGGCGCCTTGATCCCCGGCCAAGGATCATATCCCAGCAACTCAAAATCCTTGTATTTGAAACTGAAAATATCGCGCACTTCAGGATTGATCTTCATCGTTGGCAGTGGGCGAAACGTGCGGGAAAGCTGGAGATCAACCTGCTCCAGATGATTGACATACAGGTGCGTATCTCCACCCGTCCAGACGAAATCACCGGGTTCAAGATCACAGACCTGCGCAATCATCATAGTTAATAATGCGTAGGAAGCGATGTTAAAAGGAACTCCAAGAAATACGTCCGCGCTACGCTGATAGAGTTGACAGGAAAGTTTTCCATCGGCCACGTAAAATTGAAATAAACAGTGGCAAGGAGCCAATGCCATTTGCGGCAGATCAGCTGGATTCCATGCTGAAATAATGATTCGCCGACTATCCGGATTGGTTTTCAAAGTCTTGACCACCTCCGTGATCTGGTCTATGGTCTGACCATCTGGTGCCGCCCATGAACGCCATTGTTTCCCATAAACAGGACCAAGATTTCCCTTTGAATCGGCCCATTCGTCCCAAATGCTTACCCCATGTTCTTTGAGATAGCCAGTATTCGTTTCTCCCTGAAGAAACCAAAGCAACTCATAGATGATACTTTTGGTATGGACTTTTTTAGTAGTCAGTAGTGGAAATCCATCGGCCAGATTGAAACGCATCTGATACCCGAATACGGAAATTGTACCAGTACCTGTGCGGTCTGATTTTGAGGTGCCTTTGGCAAGAATATGGCGAAGTAGGTCGTGGTAAGCTTGCATAATTTATTGAAAAGCCCAAAAGTTACGGCAGGATTGGTAAAAAATTTGGCCGCTCTTTTTTTATCCTTATTAAAAATTAAACGTTCGCAAAGGTAAAACAAAGTCCGTTCGCCAAAACCTTTGCATTTTTGCACCTTGAAGTTCTCTGTCAGTCGACAGTCATCATGGTTTTCCGCTGGAGCAAATGCGAAAGCGGGCATAGTTCATAGTTCATAGTTCATAGTTACTGTGCAATTTCTCTATCCGGCATTCCTCTCCGCCATTGCGGTCATATCCATCCCGATCATCATCCACCTGTTTTATTTCCGGCGGTTCAAACGGGTCTATTTTACCAATGTTCGTTTCCTCAAAGAAGTAAAGGAGGAAACCAGCAATCGGCAAAAACTGCGCAACTTGCTTGTGCTGCTCATGCGCTGTCTGGCTATTGCCGCCATGGTACTGGCCTTTGCACAGCCTTTTATTCCGCTTTCTTCGGCCATAAAAAAAGGTGAACGAGGGGTCTCTGTCTTTGTTGACAACTCATTCAGCATGAATGCGCTATCAAAGGAAGCACCTTTACTCGAACTTGCCAAACAACGCGCCCGCGACATTATTTCAGCTTATGCTGTCGAGGATCGTTTTCAGATCCTGACCAATGATTTTGAAGGTCGCGATCAACGCCTGGTGAGCAAGGAAGACGCGCTATCCCGAATTGAAGAAATTCGTACGAGTCCAGCATCCCGCGATCTTTCCAAAGCCCTTACCCGACAGCAGCAATGCCTTAATACTGGCAAGCAAGAGAATAAATCGGTCTATCTGATTAGTGATTTCCAGCTCAACATCGCCGATATTGTCAATTTCCGGGATACGCTCCTGGAGGTAAATTTGGTTCCCATGCGCGCGGTTCAGGAACAAAATGTATCGGTAGACAGTGCTTGGTTTGAAAATCCCGTGCAAATTCTCAATCAGCCTGCCAATCTACTTGTAAAGATCAGCAACCGCAGCGACGATGAAGCCACCGACATTCGCCTAAGCCTCCGACACGATGGCCAGACGAAACCTGTTGGAGCAGTCAGTATCCCGGCACATGGCACCAGGCTTGACACCGTTAGTTTTACAATTCTCCACGCTGGCTGGCATGAAGCACGACTCTCATTGACCGATTATCCAGTGCAGTTTGATGACGATTATTACCTTTCTTTCTACGTTCCTGAGCGAATCAATTTATTGACGATCAATGGCTCTGTAGAAAATAAATTTTTAGACAATGCTTTCCTGGGTGCTAAATATTTCCATCTGGACAATGCGGACGCCCGTGCGCTGGATTACTCAAAATTTACAGACTATCAACTGATCTTGTTGAATGAATTGCCCGCTGTTTCTTCCGGTCTCGCCACTGAACTGAAAACCTTTTGCCAAAACGGCGGCAACATACTAGTTTTCCCAAGCCAGACCTCCGACCTCAATTCCTACAATGCCTTCCTGCAAAACTTTGCTGCCGGAAATCTGGGAGCATTTGAACTTACTCCCCGCCAGGCCAGCCAGGTCAACACAGAAGAGTTTTTGTTTCGCGATGTTTTCCTAAATAAAAGTGCAAACCTGCGCCTGCCAAACACTCAGGGAAATTTTAAAATTGCTCCGGCACGAGGCGAGCAGATCCTTACCTACCGCGATGGCTCTTCCCTGCTTTCCAAATTCCCTCAAGGGGAGGGTGCACTCTATTTTAGTGCCGCTCCGCTCAATGAGCAAGTGAGCGACCTGGTTCGAAACGGTGAAATTTTTGTTCCAATGCTGTTTAAAATGGCGATCGCTGGCAACAAGGGACGCCAAATCGCGTATACTATCGGCAAAGACGAGGTATTGGAAGCCAAGCACCAGGTATCCGCCCGAGGAGAAACAAATTATAAACTCCGACAGATGGTAACCGATTCTCGATCCACTGTAGGGGGCGGTGGACCGAGCCCAGTACCTGGAACCGAAAACAAACCGTCCACCGAGTTTATCCCTGAACAACGCATTTTTGGCTCAAAAGTGTTGCTCACACCGGGCACACAAATACATGATGCCGGTTGGTATCAGCTTCATTTACAAAGCGACAGTACCTTGGCGGAGTTCGCGTTCAACTACGACCGAAAAGAAAGCGATCTGCGATTCAAAACGGATGAAGCACTAACGGAAGGCCTGCCTAAAAACATGAAAGTACTTGCTACCAACGCCGAAGCTAATTTCAGTCAGGTGGTAAATGAGCAAGAACGTGGGATCGTGTTGTGGCGCTGGTGTGTGATGTTCGCGCTGTTATTTTTGGCGTTGGAGGTCTTGTTTCTACGGTTGTGGAAGGTTTGATTTTGTTGTATTTCTAATTCAAAAATTAAAAACGCAAAAAGCACTCCGCTGAACAACAGATAGCGTAAAATTTTCTGGCAAAAGCAGCGTATCCACGCCTCCGTTCGCGTGGATACGCATCGCACTGTTGGTCATTGCTTTTATCGACCGCATACTTCTGCTACCGATTCATTTTGAAGATGACAGGCGTTTTTTTACGCACATTGGTTGAGCAGTGTGGGGAAGCAGAAATTTGACAAAGACTTGCACGACCTGCTTTTTTAAGGTTTTGTGCAAAATAAAGCCCGCCTTGCTCAATTCCAACAGCAAACAAGCGCAGAACTTTGGGGCCGTCGACCACGATTTGTGGTCCTGACCGGATCAGCGTACAAGCGCAGCTTAGGGAGGACCCACTTGCAAAAAAGATTCTGGCCAGATTGGCTAAGGAATGCCACACCATTTATGGTCGGGATTTTGATTCGTGTTCGACATGAATTAAAATCCCGACCAAACGCAAATTTACCGCTTTGACCCAGCAGTATCCCTGAGGTTTTGGTTGAAAAAAAGCTCGATCTTCTCAAACAGGTTTACCCGGTCCTTTCCCATCACATTGTGCTGGTGTTCAGGATAAATAAAGTAGTCAATTTGCTTGTTGTGTCGCACGCACTCGCGGATGTATCGCAAAGAATTTTGCCACAATACCACATCGTCGGAGGAGCCGTGAATCATTAGCAAGCGTCCGTTCAAATTGTCTACATATTGGAAGAGACTGTTTTTAGCATAACCCTCAGGATTTTCTTGCGGGGTGTCCATATAGCGCTCCGTATACATAATCTCGTACATCCGCCAATCAATGACCGGACCACCAGCTACACCGCACTTGAACACCTCTTTTGATTCTGGGCGGGTCATCAACGATGTAGTCATAAATCCGCCATAGCTCCAGCCAAATATACCGATCCGGGCAGGGTCTACAAAAGACTGCGCTTTCAGGTATTCGATACCTGCCAACTGGTCTTCGATCTCCACATCGCCGAGGCGGCGGTGAATGGTACTTTCAAAAGCAAAACCCCGGTTGGAGGAGCCCCGGCCATCCACTGTGAAAATGATGTAACCTTCCTGTGCCATGTGATGCATCCAGAGTTCAGCCCCAGCCAGCCAGGTATTGGTCACCAATTGAGCATGGGTCCCACCATACAAATACACCAATACCGGATACTGCTTGGTGGAATCAAAATCTGGTGGTAAGATCATGCGGGTATTCAACTGCATGCCACCTTTTGAAAGCAATGTTGAGAGACGCGTGAGTCCTATTGAGTAGCCTTCAAGTGAGTTTTTGGCGGTAAAAACAGGCTCCCGCATGGCCGGTTTGGCACAGCGGGAGAGGTAGACTACACGTGGGGTCTTGGCGTTGACAAATACATCCAACACCCATTCGCCTGTGCTGTTTACGAGGGCATTGTGGGTGCCTTCATAATCGTTTATGCGGGCAAGTACGCCCGATTTCAAATTGGCAGAGAAAACGTAGCGATTCATGCCCGTCTCATCAGCCACCTGATAAAAACACTTTTCACCCTTCGTATCAAAGCCGTAAAAAGCCGTGACTGGCATGGCTCCTTTGCTGATCTGACGGGCGACGTTTCCGTTCAGATTGCATAGATAGAGCTGATTGTAGCCATCGCGCTCGCTTTGCCATAGAAACTGATCGTTAGAACCAGGCAAGAAAACCGCAGGCTTTTCAGGCTCTACCCACTTGTCGGAAGTTTCTTCAAAGATAGTCTTGACAAATGCACCTGTGGCGGCATCATATTGATTGAACCACATATGGTTCTGTGCACGGTTCAATACAGCGATCAGGATAAATTTGTCATCCGGCGTCCATGACACGTTGGTTAAAAACTGTTCTGAAGGTTCACCCGTATTCAGGTAGATCGTCTTCGCCGTTTTTGTATCAAATATACCTACAGTAACATGGTGGCTCGGAGATCCGGAAAAAGGGTAGCGAATTTCGCGCACCTGAGCTGGCATAGAATCGAGCACATAAATAGGGTATTGGGTCACCATGCTTTCATCCATGCGGTAAAACGCGAGCTGCCTGCCTGATGGACTCCAAAATGTGCCTTTAACAATACCAAACTCTTCCCGGTGGACGCTCTTGCCATATACGATACCATCTCCCTCGCTTTTGGCGACACCCAGTTCCTTGCCGCCGATATTCACCCAAAGGTCATTCTCTAAAGTGTAAGCGGCGGCGAAGGTTTTGTCCGTGATATCTACATTTTCAGCTCCGGCAGGGTACCAGTTTTTTCTATTCAGGCCTTTAATGGCCGAATACGTAAAAATCTCTTTTTCAGTGTGAAACCAAAGGTCGCCACCTTCCAACCAAGTCAAAGCTGGCAAACCTGGAAGGCTGGGAGTTCCAAGTGAAGCAAGCCCTTCGTTGAGCTTGGGTAAAAGGGAAAGGGTGTCTGCCTTCAAATTTGAAGCATCCACCAAGACCATATTGTCGCCAAGAACGTGGGAAAAAGTCGAAGTACCTGGAATCCATTGCAACTGTTTTAAATTGGCAGGAGTGAGTGCTGCGCGTTTCAAAAACGCATCGGACATGGAAAATTTATGCTGTCCAAAAAGCCCCAATGGCAGGAAAAGAACTAGTAGAATACGGAGATATCTAATTACCAGGGATTTATGCGAGTGTGCCATTTTTTCAAAAACCATGTTTAAAATGAACATTTTTTTAAGCATTAAATAAATCTCAACGCCTTACTTTTTTCCCAATTTCACCCGCACAACTTCAATCAAAATCGGCAAAACCGAGAAACAAATAATGCCAATCACCACGACTTCAAAATTGTTTTTTACGACTGGGATTTGCCCGAAAAAGTAGCCCGCCAATGTCAGGAGCGATACCCAAAGAATACCCCCTGCCACACAGAAACTGATGAATTTGCGGTACTCCATTTTACCCACGCCAGCCACAAAAGGCGCAAATGTGCGCACGATCGGAACAAAACGAGCGATGATAAGGGTGCGCCCGCCATGCTTCTCATAAAATTCGTGGGTCTGGTCAATATATTTTCGTTTCAAAAACCAGTAATCTTTAGTAAAAACCTTGTCACCCAGATATTTACCAAAAAAGTAGTTTGTGTTATCGCCCAAAATCGCCGCGCAAAAGAGGAGTGGAATCAATAGCCAAACATTCAGAATACCCGTTTTAGCAATGAGGGCCCCGGCAGCAAATAGTAAGGAATCACCAGGTAGAATGGGCGTTACAACAAGTCCTGTTTCGCAAAAGATGATGAGCGCAAGGATGAGATAGGTCATCAATTCGTATTCCCGCATGATGTTTTCAAGGTGAACATCAAGGTGACGAATGAAGTCTATGAGCTGAGTAAGAAGATCGAGCATTGGTGGTTGGTGGATTGGTGATGGGTGATTGGCAGACAAAAGTAGCCGTTTAGTACAGGTTATGGATGTAAGAATACTACTGCACGACTACTTTCTTTCGTTGTTGGGCATTTTTGCTGCGTACTTCAACGATGTATACCCCACGCGGCAAATTTTTTATCTGGAAAAAACCTTGTTCATTCCCTGTTTTTTGGAGCATCACCGTCCTGCCCAA
>CANJPT010000081.1 GCA_947476195.1 Lewinellaceae bacterium
ATTCAACCAGGTGGCTCCATAAAAGACCAGAATTCTGTAGATGCCTGCAACGCCAGGGGGATGGCCATGGTTACAACCGGGTTGAGGCATTTTAAACATTGATAATTGGGTCATTGGGAGTCATTGGGTCATTGGGTCATTGGGAGTCATTTGGTCATTGGGTCATTGGGAGTCATTGGGTCATTGGGAGTCATTGGGTCATTGGGTCATTGGGAGTCATTGGGTCATTGGGTCATTGGGAGTCATTGGGTCATTTGGTCATTGGGAGTCATTTGGTCATTGGGAGTCATTTGGTCATTGGGTCATTAGGAGTCATTATGTCATTTTGGGGCATTATTAGGGAGTATATTAGTCCTTAATTCAAATATTTTTTAAGATGAGTTACATTCCGATTGATGACTTGGAGGTTTATAAATTGGCTATGGAAATTGGGGAAGAAGTTTGGGCAGTAGTTGGCAAATGGGATCGGTTCCCGAAAGACGCAGTTGGTAGTCAATTTTGTGAAGCTTCAGATTCAATTGCTGCTAATATAGCGGAAGGCCATGGTCGGTTCCATTATAAGGAGAATAAAAATTTCTGTTTCTATGCCAGAGGATCGTTGATGGAAACTAAGACTTGGCTAAAAAAATCGCATAGTAGGGGCTTAGTAGATGCAGAAATCTTTTCTCGGATCAACTCAATGCTTGCTAAATGCCATCTAATGTTGAATAAGTACATTAAGTCCATAGGCACTTCTGGCAGCCAACTGCGTGAACCAGATGTTTTATACGGAAATATCGAACATATAAAGGACCTCCCTTATTAACCCCTCCAATGACCAATGACCAATGACTCAATGACGATGCCTCAATGACCAATGCCTCAATGACCAATGCCTCAATGACCAATGCCTCAATGACCAATGACTCAATGACGATGACTCAATGATCAATGACTCAATGACCAATGACTCAATGACCAATGACTCAATGACCAATGACTCAATGACCAATGACTCAATGACCAATGACTCAATGACGATGACTCAATGACCAATGACTCAATGACCAATGACCAATGACTCAATGACCAATGACTCAATGACCAATGACTCAATGATCAATGACTCAATGACGATGACTAATGACTCAATGACTAATGACTCAATGACGTTAAACACTAAAGCTGGTGAAATTCAGCGGATTTTAGAAGAATTATACCCGGAAACACCCATACCCCTTAAACATTCTGACCCCTATACGTTACTCATTGCAGTGTTGCTCTCTGCTCAGTGTACCGATGAGCGCGTAAACCAGATCACGCCCAAACTTTTTGCCCGCGCAGACAATCCGGCCGACATGGCCCAGGTTCCGGTTGAGGAAATCCAGGAGATCATTCGACCCTGCGGATTATCCCCCATGAAATCAAAGGGGATCAGTGGGCTTTCCAAAATCATTATGGAAAAGCACGGCGGCAAAGTGCCTGAAAGTTTTGAGGACTTGGAAGCGTTGCCCTCCGTAGGACACAAAACAGCCTCAGTGGTGATGTCGCAGGCTTTTGGTTGGCCTGCATTTCCAGTGGACACGCATATTCATCGACTGGCAACCCGGTGGGGACTGACTTCCGGTAAAAATGTGGAACAGACTGAACGCGACCTGAAGGCTATTTTCCCGGAAAATACCTGGAACAAGCTTCACCTGCAGATCATTTATTTTGGTCGCGAATACTGCCCGGCAAGAGGGCATAAGGTGGAACAATGCCCAATATGCGCTCTTTTTAACTGTGAACTATAAACTATAGCGTTGAGCTTGGAATTAGTAGATATTGCATAATTTTCATCGTTCATCGGCACCCTTTTTCCGCGGCTTCCACGATTTCCCGCAAAATTTCAATTTCGACGGTAATCGGTTGATTGTCACGGTTGTGGAGTTCGTTTTCCAAAGACATTTTTACCTCATTGAACTGTTTTTTGCTCAACGCTAATTCGTATTCAAAGAGGTGCGCGCGTCTGAAATTGTGCAAAGCGACGGTGTGTGGGTCCTTCGGTTTGAGTTTTAGGTAGCCGAAACAGAGGATGAGCGCAGTAATAAAACCTCCTAACCCAGAGAGCAAAAGCATTTTGAATCCGAAGCCACCTTTTTGGATCCGAAGATTTTCATAACCTTGTTGGAGCTGATGGTTTTCTTCTCGTAAAGTTTTGTTCTGATCAAAGAGGTCTGACCATCCTGTTTCAAATCGCCGCGCGCGCAGGTCGCAATCAGTAAGCTTAAGTTGAAGTGAATCAATATGCTTTTTTTGTTCAGGGCTCAACCCTTGCATGATTTCATTGTTTGAAGGGCCTTGTTCCATAGTATCTAGAAAATGTTTCGTGCAAAAGTCGTCATTTTTGTCATTAGAAGTCATGGAGTGTTAGACTCAATTGTTTGGCAGCTAAATTTGGGCGACGCTCAATTTCAATTGATGTTAGGAAGTTACACCCCTGTAATCCACGGTAATAATGACCCAATGACCTATAAATGACCCAATGACGACAATGACCCATAAATGACCCAATGACCCAATGACGACAATGACCTATAAATGACCCAATGACCCAATGACGACAATGACCCATAAATGACCCAATGACCCATAAATGACCCATAAATGACCCAATGACCCATAAATGACCCAATGACGCCTAATGACTTAAATGACGAATAAAATGACAAAAATAGATATCCTATCCATCGGTATTCACCCCGACGATGTTGAATTGAGTACAAGTGGCACCTTACTCCGACATGCTTCGCTGGGTAAGACATTTGGCATCCTTGATTTGAGTCAGGGAGAACTCGGCACACGTGGTAGCGCAGAAATCCGCGCTGCAGAAGCTACCGAGTCCGCCAAGGTCCTGGGCTCTACCTTCCGCGAAACCCTGGATATTCCCGATGGACTTTTTGAGCACAAGCCAGAAAACTGGCTGAAAATCGTGCGAGTCCTTCGTGCTTGTCGACCAGAGATTGTACTGTGTAATGCCCCAGATGATCGCCATCCCGACCATGGCCGTGCAGCAAAAATGACGCTGGATGCCTGTTATTATGCGGGACTTGAAAAGATTGAAACTTTTGATAACGAAGGTATTAAGCAAGAAAAATGGCGACCCAAGGCAGTTTATCATTACATTCAGGACAAACAGTTGAACCCGGATTTCGTGGTAGATATCACACCGTTTTTTTCCAAAAAGATGGAGGCTATTCTTACTTTTCGTTCCCAATTTTTTGACCCAATCGGGAATGCACCTAACACCCCTATCTCCGGAAAGGATTTTCTTGATTTTATGGAAGCCAAAGGGCGGGTGTTTGGTCGGCCTATTGGCGCCCAATATGCGGAGGGGTTTATTTTTTCCAGGACACCTGGGGTAGGGGATCTGTTTGATCTGGGTTAATGGCATGCAGATTATTCCCAAAAGTCAGGTTTCTGACTTTCCCAAAAATACCATTTTTTCGAGTCTAAAATGAACGTTTACCCGCTTTTACCCCTATTCATCCTCCTTCCCTTTGCCCTTCAAGCCCAATCCAGCGGCTTTTCTGAGGGCAAAAATCTGCATGAACTTAGTGCCGCGGTGTATGAAAAAGCACGCCCACTGTCGGGAATGACCTTTTTTATTAAAGAGCCAGCTCAAACTCAAAAACCGGTCATACAGTCGATCCAAGCGCTTAATCCCATCTTCCTCCCCCATTGGAACGCCGAAGAGCTACCCTTCTTTTGCAAAATCGAACACAACTTGGGCAAGAAGTCATCGATCCCATTCAAATTCCGACTTGGCTCGGTAGAATATGTTGACGGGCTCGAAGGCAAATAAAAGGAGAAAAAGACTTCAGTTTCATGGGTTAAGGTGCCCTAAATCATGCTTTTCCTGTAGCTGTTCACAAAATTCAATTCTTTCCTGCAAAAATTCTGCTCTTAGGTTTGGAATGGCACCTTGCATTTCTACCTTTGCGGCATATTTTTAACGGGGTGTTAACTTACTTATGACAGAACGGTGATTTAAAGCTTATCTAAATAGTCTGACTTTTTGCCTGTTTGTTTTGTAGGCTAAAAGCGGTTTTTACCTTTGCGCTTTCAAATCAGGTATCTGTTCAGGTTTCCTTTCCGGAAAATGAAAAAAAGCGGGTCTTTACCCTTAATTTAGAGAAAATCAACTACTTCCGATATGTTGTTGAAACGCATTTGTTGGGTTTTCATACTCGTCATTGTCGCCTCGGCCTCCCTACATGCAGGGCCATCAAAAGAAGCAGGCAAAGAATTGTTCATGGCCAACTGCGCCGCTTGTCACAACAAGAACATGAAGGACAACCTCACGGGACCTGCTTTGGCAGGGGTCGAAGAGCGTTGGTCTGCATTTCCGCGCAAGGACCTTTATGCCTGGGTTCGCAATTCACAAGCACTCATCGCTACGGGTCACCCGCGCGCCAACGAACTATGGGCGAAGTGGAAGCCTACACTGATGAACAACTTTCCTGGTCTTACCGACGATCAGATAGAAAGTTTGATTCTCTACATTAAAGAGCCGGGTAGTGGCCCTGTAAAGGATGGCCCAAAGGTAGAGGAGAAAAAAGAAGCGAGCCTTCCCTGGGTTTTTATCGGGCTTGGAGGTATATTGCTTCTTTTAGCCTTTGCCCTCATGCGCATTGTGGACAATCTGGCTAATGTCTCCCGCGCGAAAGATGGTCTTCCTCCGATAGAAAGGAGTATGTATCAGGTACTTACCACGAAAGGTGCTATCGCATTTTTGGTGTTTGCTACCGTGCTCATATTTGGGTACAAAGCCGTAGATAACGCTACTCGGATGGGGCGCGAGCAAAACTACAAGCCTGACCAACCGATCAATTTTAGCCACAAAATTCATGCTGGAGTCAACAAAATTGATTGCCAATATTGTCACGACACAGCACGTCGCTCGAAACAATCCGGTATCCCTGGCGCAAACACATGCATGAACTGCCACTCAGCAGTTAAAAAAGGAACCATCAGCGGTACCAGTGAGATCACCAAAATATTTGCATCTATCGGTTTCGATCCAATTACAAGCAAGTACATGGAAGGCTATGACAACTGGAGCGATAAACAGATAGAAGACCTCTATAAAAAATGGATAGGCCAGGAGTACATGGCTTCAAATAGCCTCACTTCACTGGATGAGAATGGAAAAGATATTGTGGAGAACCAATGGGAAGGTATCGTGAAAGCACTTAAAGATGACTCAAACGGCAAAATTCAAGGCCCAATTGAGTGGACGCGGGTACACAACCTTCCAGACCACGCTTATTTTAACCATGCTCAGCACGTAACGGTTGGCCAGGTTGCCTGTCAGAAATGTCACGGCAAGGTAGAAGAAATGGATGTTGTGTTCCAGTATTCTACGCTTGGAATGGGTTGGTGTATCAACTGTCACCGAGAGACTGAAGTAAAATTCAAAGACAATGATTATTACAAGCAGTACGAGCGCTATCACAACGAACTTAAAAGCGGCAAACGCGACAAAGTGACGGTGGCAGACATCGGCGGTTTGGAATGCCAGAAATGCCACTATTAATGAATGTGATAATTTGACAATGGTGTAATTGATAATGAAGGCAATTTTAGCAATTATCAAATTACCAATTTTTCGAATTCCAGCATTATCACATTCTCCAATTTGAACATTATCACATTGAAAAATATGCACCACGATAACGGTATTTGGGTAGGCTCCGAAGATTTGATGCGCGACGAAGCGTTCGCGAAATCCTCGCAAAGCGAGTTTTCGGTGGAAAACATAGACCAAACCGACGGTAAATGGCAGGCTAGTCGCCGCGATTTCCTGAAGCTAATGGGTTTCGGTCTCGGAGCAGCCACCATCGCAGCTTCTTGCGAAATTCCAGTTAAAAAGGCCATCCCTTACGTCACCAAGCCTGACGAAATTGTTCCAGGTGTGGCGAACTATTTTGCTTCTACCTTCGTCAATGGTAGCGATTACTGTCCAATATTGGTCAAAACTCGCGAAGGTAGACCCATTAAAATTGAGGGCAATACCCTGAGTACTGTCACAAACGGTGGTACCAGCGCTCGTGCTCAAGCCTCTGTACTCAGCCTTTACGACACCCGCCGCATACAAAATGCAGGTACAGTGAAAGAAGGCAGCGTAACTAAAATGGATTGGGCAGGCCTAGACCGTGAAGTAAAAGCGAAGCTGGCTACAGGCGGAAATATTCGTATTGTTACAAACAGTATTTTTAGTCCATCTGGTGAAAGTGCTATGCGTGAATTCGTAGCGCAATATCCAACAGCCAGTATCATTTCCTATGATGCGGTTTCATCGGCAGCGCTGTTAGAGGCCAATGAAAAATGCTTTGGCTTTAATTTGTTTCCGAAATATAAATTTGATGAGGCTGCTGTGATCTGCTCTTTTGGGGCAGACTTTCTTGGAACCTGGGGCAATCCAGTTCAACAAGCCAGAGATTACACCAAAGGCCGGAAAGTAGCAGGTGCAAAGACTCCAAAAATGTCGCGCCACTATCAGGTTGAAGGGTATATGTCACTCACGGGTTCTAATGCCGACAGTCGTATACAAATCCGTCCGAGCGAAATGGGTGCAGCTATATCAGCACTTTATGCTGAATTGTCTGGGAATGGCGGCGGTCCAAAACTGAATGATAAAGCAGCTTCAGCCATTAAAAAAGTTGCTAAGGACTTGCAGTCAGCCCGCGGGAAATCCATCGTAGTATCCGGATCTAACAATGTGGCAGAGCAAATCATTGTGAATAAGATCAACGATCTACTTGGCAATATAAACTCGACTATAGATTTCAATGGCGCCTCATTCACCCATTCCGGGGATGAACGCCAAGTTGCAAAACTGATTGATGAAATGAATGGAGGCCAGGTTGCAACAATCCTCGTTTGGGGAGCAAACCCAGCTTGGGAATTGCCCAATGCTGAAGCTTTCAAGGCTGCATTTGCTAAAGTTGGAACACGAATTTCGCTCAATACAAATTTGGACGAAACCACGCTGCTTTGCACCCATGCTGCACCAACGAATCACTTTCTGGAGTCTTGGGGAGATGCTTTACCGGTTGCGGGCAAGTTTAGTATTATTCAGCCTACCATTGCGCCGCTTTTTGCTACACGTCAGGCAGAACACTCTTTGTTGGTCTGGTGCGATAGCCCTAATTTGAATAGCAGTTCGGAGCAACCATATTATGAATATGTAAAAGCAAACTGGCAAAAGGACTATTTCCCAAACCAGACTAAATATCTCACGCCAGATGCATTCTGGGAGATGAGCCTCCATGATGGCGTACATGAAGTGCCGCCACACGACATTACAGTGTCTTTTGATCAAGCGGTTTCTGTTGATCTGAATGGTGTTTCACAACCTTCTACTTCAGAACTTGAAATTTCCTTCTTTGAAACCGTAAACATCGGTGGTGGCCAATATGCGCACAATCCTTGGTTACAAGAAATGCCTGATCCGGTCACCCGTACGGTTTGGGGCAATTATCTGAGTATCCCGGTTGAATGGGATGGTGTAAATAATATTGATGGATGGATGGGCCTGAATGATGGTGACGAGGTTGATGTTGAAGTGAATGGTCAGAAATTTAAGTGCTCAGTAGTCAAAAACTTTGGCCAAACAGTTGGTACGGTTGCGATTGCACTGGGTGGCGGACGACAAGCAGGCGGCTGTGGTGTAAGCCATGGTGTGAATGTAAATGCCGCAATGAAGCAAGAAAATGGCCTCACACAATACTATGGAGTTGATGTTAAAGTAACTCCTACAGGCACAAAAGACAAACATTTTGCATGTGTACAGCACCACAATTCAATGGGTGTAACTGCCATGGGTAAGGAAGAAGGGAAGGTCATCAATGCGGATGAAAAATCCCTCGGATGGAAAGGCTTTCAGGGTTCTTTGACCGACCGTTCCATCATTTTCCAAACAAATATCAAAGATCTCCAGAAACTGGAGCACAAGCTTGAGGAATTCCACGAGGAATCTACTCATCTTAACTCGCAAACACTTTATCCCGACAATATCGAGTATTTCGGTACTGGTATGAAGTGGGGGATGTACATTGATCTCAACTCCTGCATTGGCTGTGGCGCTTGCCAGGTCGCCTGTGTGAGTGAGAACAACGTTCCAGTTGTAGGTAAAAAAGAAGTAGCCCGCCACCACGAAATGACCTGGTTGCGTATTGACCGCTATTTCTACGGTGACCTTGAAAATCCAAAAGTGGTATATCAACCTATGATGTGCCAGCATTGCGACAATGCACCCTGTGAAAACGTATGTCCTGTAAATGCTACCAACCACTCGATGGAGGGTCTCAACCAAATGGCATACAACCGTTGTATCGGTACACGCTACTGTGCTAACAACTGCCCTTATAAAGTGCGTCGTTTCAATTGGCTCGACTATACTACAGCAGACGTTTGGCCTTCTAACGAAGAGCGTGTGTTCCATGTTGAAGGGGAAAACCTGCCATTTTATGCAGATAACCTCGTTCGAATGGTACTGAATCCTGACGTAACGGTTCGTACTCGTGGTGTAATTGAGAAATGCTCTTTCTGTGTGCAGCGTATCCAGGAAGGTAAATTAACGGCTAAAAAAGAAAGCCGTGCCATTCAGGATAATGACGTTCGTACGGCCTGTCAAACGGCTTGTCCAACAGGAGCGATTGTGTTTGGCAATACGAATAACCCGGAAAGCGAAGTCAGTAAAGCCAGCAAAAATGCAGGGGCATTGGCCTATAAAGTGCTCGAAGAAATTAACGTGCGCCCAGGGGTCAATTACTCAGCCAAGATTCACAACGCTAACGAAGAACTTTTTTCTTGAGTGGCAAGTGGTAAATGATAAATAATCATCTTACCAGATTATACCACCACTTAACACTCATCACTTATCACTGAAAAGATATGTCTCAGCCAGTTGCGGCCGTTCGGCACATATTGATTGAAGGGAACAAATCCTACCACAACATCACAGAGGATTTGTGTAGCCCGACCGAGAAAGCCCCTACACGGGAGTGGATCATCGCGTTTTCATTGGCCTCGGCATTCCTTGCCTTGTACCTCTTTGCGGTCTGTTGGACAGTATGGAAGGGTATTGGCGAATGGGGCGCTAACCGCTCCATAAACTGGGCTTGGGACATCACCAACTTTGTGTGGTGGATCGGTATTGGTCACGCAGGTACGCTTATTTCGGCCATTCTGTTGCTTTTCAGGCAACGCTGGCGGACAGGGGTGAACCGTGCTGCGGAAGCTATGACAATTTTCGCTGTGATTTGTGCGGGCCAATTCCCGATTATTCACATGGGACGTGTTTGGCTGGCATTTTTCATCATGCCTTTTCCGAATACGCGTGGCCCTATCTGGACAAACTTCAACTCGCCTCTTTTGTGGGACGTGTTTGCTATATCGACTTATTTCTCGGTTTCGCTCTTATTTTGGTATACAGGTCTTGTGCCTGACTTAGCTACAGTACGTGACCGTGCCAAGGGTTTCCGTCGTAAAATATACGAGACATTTTCATTCGGCTGGACTGGTAGTGCGAAGCACTGGCAGCGTTGGGAAGCTCTTTCGCTTGTATTAGCAGGTATCTCCACGCCACTTGTACTTTCAGTACACACGATTGTGTCGTTTGACTTTGCAACTTCCGTGATACCTGGCTGGCACACCACCATTTTTCCACCGTATTTTGTTGCGGGTGCGGTATTTTCTGGTTTTGCCATGGTTCAAACCCTAATGGTGATTACCCGAAAAGTATTGAAATTAGAGCAATATATTACGATCAATCACATTGAATCCATGAACAAGGTAATCGTACTCACGGGTACGATCGTCGGTGTGGCCTATTTGACAGAATTATTTATTTCCTGGTACTCAGGCTATATTTATGAGCAGTTTGCTTTTTATAACCGGGTATTTGGTATTTATTGGTGGTCCTATTTTGGAATGATGTTCTGCAATGTGGTAAGCCCTCAGGTATTCTGGTCTCGCAAGATCCGTCGTAGTATTTGGTGGACCTTTTTCCTCTCCATCTTAATCAACGTGGGAATGTGGTTCGAACGCTTTGTAATTATCGCGACTACCCTTGCACGTGATTTCTTGCCATCCTCCTGGAGCTACTACCGCCCAACTTGGGTTGAGATCAGCCTTTTCACAGGTACTATTGGTTTGTTCTTTTTCTGCTATCTGATCTTCTGTCGTGTGGCCCCGGTGGTTGCAATTGCAGAGGTAAAAGCGATACTCAAGGTTGCTGGCGACCAATACATCGGCCCCGATGCAAAAAATGGGCAAAACGAACAAGTAAAGCATGCACATTGAGTTTCAAGTATTTTAGTGGTCACATGAAACGTTCCACTCTAAACTTTCCACTTGAAATTCTAATAACTTAACACTTACCATTTAGGAATAATGTCTGCTGAAAATACTAAAGTCCTTTACGGGCTATATAACGACGAAGAAGACCTGAAAGGTGCAGTGAAAACTGCCAATGCAGCGCACCTGGATATCATGGACGTATTCACGCCATTCCCGGTGCACGGTCTTGATCCAATACTTGGGCTGAAAGAAAGTCGCCTGCACTATCTTGGTTTCATATACGGAGCAATTGGAGCCTCTTTTGGCTTCCTGGCTATGACCTGGATTTTCACAAGTGATTGGCCCACGATGTATGGTGGTAAGCCATATTGGTCAGTTCCGGCATTCATTCCCATCACTTTTGAGATGACGGTTTTGTTTGCAGCTTGGGGGATGACCATTACATTCTATACCATTTGTGGGATGTGGCCAGGTGTAAAAGCCAATTCATTGGATCTTCGTATTACGGATGATAAATTTTGCATAGCTTTTGATGTGACGAGTGCATCAGATAGCACAGTGGATAATCTTAAAGGATTTTTCAAAAATACTCAGGCAGACGAGGTGAATGTGAAAATGATGTAACCAGATCCACAAATAACCAAATCCACAAATTCAACGAATTAACAAGAATTATGAAATACGCAATTGGCGCGATTCTAGGTGTGGCTCTTTTTGCTTGGCTCTTTTCCGTCTGCTCTCCAGCAGGCGTAAATAAGACTGGCCATGAGTATATGCCAGATATGTATCACCCGGTTAGTTACGAAGCCAACCAATATAGTGCTTACCGCTACAATCACTGGGAAGGTGCTGAGTTTGGCCAGACTTTTAGTAAAGCTCAATTGTCTCAGCCTCGTGCTAAAGTAAACGGTACGATTCCACGTGGCTACACAGGTGTGTATTACACCGATGCTTCTGCACTGGATATTGTTCGTGGCAAAAATGCGCCCAATGCCATTGCTGCTCAAATAAATGGTGAAGCGCCTTTTACTTACGTGAATACGGAAGAGGATCGCCTGAAGTGTGAAAAGGCTATCACGTTAAATCCATATCCAATTACAAAGGAAGGACTTGACCGTGCAAAGCCATTATACGAAATTTACTGCGGCGTTTGTCACGGAACAACAGGGAATGGGCTGGGCGTACTGGTATCGGTACCCGACGCAAAATATCCTGCGGCTCCTAAAAACTTACTGGGAGATGATATGATTGGCTCTGGTAATGGGCGTTATTATTTCGCAATGGTTTATGGTAAAAACGTAATGGGAGGATATACGGATAAGATTTCATACGAAGAGCGGTGGCAAATTATTCACTACATCCGTTCGCTTCAAGCCAAGAGTAAAAACTTGGAATACAGTGAAAAATCCAACTCCCTCAGTAATATCGAAAAACCAGCAAAAGGGGAAGCTACAGGACCTGTGCGCGTTTCGCCAGCTGCTCTGGTTCCGGCTCCGGCTGCTCCGACCGGCAAATAAAGTTTGACAATTCTAACAGCTGTCAAATTTTGAAGAGCACCAGAAACCAATATCCTCGAACAAAATTTTCGGCTTTACCCGACTTTGCGATATGAACCTTAATACGCAGTTTATATTTGAAAAAAAGACCAGAACAATCCTGATTTCAGGTATCGTTTTGGGAGCAGTGTGCCTTGGACTCACATTCTTCAATGATGATGAGTATCACACACGGTTTTGGACCAATTGGTTGCACAATTCCGTGTATTTTACTGGCATTGCTTTTATGTCCATGTTCTTCCTTTCTGCACAGATAACAGCCTTTGCAGGCTGGAATACCGTAGTGCGTCGTGTTTGGGAGGCCATGAGCCAGTTCATGTGGGTTGGTTTGATCCTTATGGGGGTCATCGTTTTAGGGGTATGGGGCCATTTTCATCACTTGTACCATTGGAACAATCCGGATGTTAACATTACAGATCCTGAGGCTCCCCATTTTGACCGTGTATTAGCCGGCAAAAAAAGCTTTTTGAATCCAATCTGGTTTACGGTTGGTACCGTTGGTTTCTTATTGGTTTGGTATTATTGGGCAAAAAACCTTCGCCAGGCATCTGTGGATCAAGATACCATGGAAACCAGCGATTTTAAATATTATAAAAAGCAACGTAAATGGGCGGCCTCTTTCCTCCCACTTTGCGGCTTCCTTAGCACCGTTTTCCTTTGGCAATCGGTAATGTCGATTGAACCGCATTGGTATAGCACCATGTTTGCATGGTATTCTATGGTCTCGATGTGGCTGGGTGCGATTTCTTTGACGGTAATACTCATTATTTACCTTAAATCGCTTGGCTATCTTGATTATGTGAACTTTAACCATTTGCACGATATTGGTAAGTTCCTCTTTGGTATTTCGGTTTTTTGGACCTATCTCTGGTTTGACCAATTCATGTTGATCTGGTACGCCAACAACGGTGAAGAGACCATTTACTTCAATGAGCGGATGACACATTATCCAGTGCTTTTCTGGGGTAATTTGCTTCTGAACTTTGTAACACCGTTTCTTATCTTGATGCGCAACGATACCAAGCGTAAGTTCGGTACGATGTTCTTTGTTGCTTGTATTGTTTTCTTTGGTCACTGGTGGGATTATTTCTATATGATCAAGCCAGGAGCCCGTATCGCAGCACATGAAGCAACTGAACTTGCTGAAGGTAAGCATGGTGGAGAAAGCCATAGCGCCATAGCTCCCGGTTCTGATGCTAAACATGAGATGGCAGCTGTAGCAGAAAATCACGATTCAGCATCCCATGTAGAAAGTATAAATCATGATGAAGCGGCGCATGCAGGAGGTGATACGATGGTTTCAAAGTCGGAATCAACCACTATGGAAGAACCTGCCGGCGGCACAGAACATGCTGAGGGAGTAAATCACGAAGGAGAGAAGCCCGTTGAAGCTGAGGCTTCAACCGAACATGGTGGAGAAGGCCACGCTGAAGGAGATCACAAAGATGATTCTAAAGCATTTAAATTAGGCTACACTATACCGGGCTTAGAAGAAATTGGAGTAATGCTAGGCTTTTTAAGCTTATTCCTTTTCTTTTTTTTCAATCAACTTTCAAAGGTGTCACTTGTTCCTATGCGTGATCCTTATTTGGAAGAAAGTCTTCATCACGACACTGGAACACTTATCGAAGGTGAAGGTGCTGGGCAGGAGCATCATTGATACAAAATGTAGGCTTCTATTGTCTAAGCGGGTTTATAAAGGTTGGTACCCGCTAAGCTACAGGAATGATTTTACCATCCTTTTCAATTTTTTCGTTAAAGAAACATATAGCAATGAATTCGCTAATCGTACTAATCTGCATCATTCTGGTACTCATCGTAGTGGTGCAAGTCGGAAAAGTTTATGAACTGGCTAATACCATAAAAGGTGATACGCAAGTGCAGCGCGACAACAGTAAGTGGAATGGTTGGTTCTCACTTGGTTTTATGGTATTATTTCTGGGCGGTGTGTTTTGGTCCGCTTGGAGCTATAGGAACGTGATGCTTGGTTATGGCCCTCACCAATCAGCCTCGGTACATGGTTCGCTTTTAGATGACATATTTTTTGTCACATTAGTGCTAACGGGCATTGTATTTGTGTTGACTCACATCGCTTTGTTCTGGTTTGCCTATAAATACCGTTGGCAGGAAGGCCGGAAGGCAAAATTTATTCCGCATGATAATCGCCTCGAGATATGGTGGACAGCTATACCAGCTGTAGTAATGACTATTTTAGTGGTTCGTGGTCTGAACGCATGGAACACTGTAATGGCAGATGTGAAAGAAGGTGAAGATTACATGGAGATTGAGGCTACAGCTCAACAGTTTGGCTGGACGCTTCGTTACCCTGGTGCAGACGGAAAAATTGGTACTCGTGACTACAAAATGACTACTGGTGCAAATACGCTTGGAATGGATTTTAGAGACTCTAAAACTTGGGATGATTTCATTCCAGGGCAAGAGTTTTACCTTCCAGTTGGAAAGAAAGTACGTGTACGTATTATAGCTAAGGACGTTTTGCACAACTTTTATCTTCCTCAATTCCGCGTCAAAATGGACGCTGTTCCTGGTCTGCCTACGTATTTTGTATTTACGCCGACCAAGACTACGACTGATTATCGTAATGAATTGCGTAAGTATCCTGAGTATAATGAACCATTTGACCCCGCGGAGCCTAATGGTCCAAAACGCTGGGAAAAATTTGATTATGAGTTAGCTTGTGCAGAGTTATGCGGTAAAGGCCACTACTCAATGCGTCGAGTACTTAAAATTGTTTCGCAGGAAGAATATGATGCTTGGGTAAAACTACAAAAATCGTTTTATCTCTCTGAAATGCGCGGTAAAGCAGACGACCCTAACAAAGATAAAGTATTGGATATTGAAGTAAGCGACCGTGCAAAAGAATTTGGGGATAACATAAAAAAGGCGGTTGAGTCTACTACGGCTACCGACAAAACGCTGCAACTTCAGCACATCTCATTTGAGACTGGATCTGCTACCTTATCGGCAAACAGTAAGTACGAACTTGATAATTTAGTAACTGGTATGAATGCTTTCCCTGCCATAAGTGTAGAGGTCGCCGGGCATACCGACAATGTTGGGGATGCTGCAGCAAACCTGAGTCTTTCCTCAGCACGTGCGGCTTCAGTTGTAAAATATCTTATGGATCGCGGAATATCAGGTAGTCGCCTTAAACCCCGCGGTTACGGAGGAACAAAGCCTTTGGTTTCCAACGATTCACCTGAAAATCTTGCAAAAAACCGTAGAACTGAATTTACCATTTTGAACTAATTTGATGATGTGAAATAGGAACAGGATGCATCAGAGTATGTTATCCCATTTATTTCAAATTATTCAGTTAAAAAAATATCAAATTAAAGAGCATGGAACACGTCAATACTGTCGCTGAAACGCTGGAAGATAAACTCACCCATGACCTGGGCTATGATGATCATTTTCATGAACATCATGAAGGAGATAAGTTCCAGTCAAATTTTTTGACTAAGTACATTTTCAGTACTGACCACAAGATGATTGCCCGTCAATTCCTGATTACAGGTATCTTCTGGGCTTTTATAGGCGCAATGATGTCGATTGTTTTTCGACTTCAGTTGGGTTTTCCTGAGGCTGACCTAGCTTGGCTTAGACCTATATTGGGCAAGTGGATCGTAGTGAACGAGGCCGGTATCGGCAAACTTGATGCAGAGTTTTATTATTCGTTGGTAACCATGCACGGTACCATTCTCGTGTTTTTCGTTTTGACAGCTGGTTTGAGCGGCACTTTTGCCAACCTTCTTATTCCGCTTCAAATAGGTGCACGTGACATGGCCTCGCCACTGCTCAACGCATTTTCCTACTGGTTTTTCTTTTTGGCAGGTGTGGTCATGTTTATTTCCCTGTTCTTAAGTACCGGCCCATTTTCAGGTGGTTGGACCGCGTATCCTCCGTTAAGTGCCTTACCGCAGGCCTCTGATGGGTCTGGGGCAGGAATGACCATGTGGATTGTTTCCATGTCACTTTTTGTAGTGTCATCTCTATTGGGTGGTATTAACTACATTACTACCATTCTGAACCTGCGTACAAAAGGAATGAACATGTGGAGGATGCCACTTCCAATGTGGGCTCTTTTAGTAACTGCTATTCTTGGGGTACTTTCTTTTCCGGTGCTTCTTTCCGGTGTTTTGCTTTTGATGTTCGACCGTAGCCTTGGCACCTCCTTCTACCTCAGTGAGATTGTGGTGGGCGGACAGATTCTCGACCGCATCGGTGGTAGTCCGATTCTTTTTCAACACTTATTCTGGTTCCTGGGTCACCCGGAGGTGTATATCATTATCCTTCCTGCCATGGGTATCGTATCTGAAGTGCTTTCAGTACACTCCCGTAAACCGATTTTTGGCTATACCGCCATGATATTTTCAATCCTTGCTATTGGCTTTTTAGCCTTTATCGTGTGGGCACACCACATGTTTATGTCAGGGGTAAATCCATTTATATCCAACTTCTTTGTAATATTCACGTTGATAATAGCCGTGCCGTCAGCTGTGAAAGTGTTTAACTGGATAGGCACGATTTATGGCTCAAATTTCAGGTTTAATTCTGCGAGCCTCTTTAGTGTTGGTTTTGTATCGATGTTTATTTCGGGTGGCTTAACGGGTATCTTTCTGGGTAACTCAGCGATAGACATTCCCTTGCACGACACCTATTTTGTTGTTGCGCACTTTCACATTGTAATGGGAATTGCAGCTTTCTTTGGGATGTTTGCGGGGGTATATCATTGGTTTCCCAAGATGTTTAGTCGATATATGAATGAGACGCTTGGGAAAATTCACTTCTGGGGCACAATCATTGGGGCATACGCGATTTTTTGGCCAATGCACTACACTGGAATGGCAGGTGTACCACGCCGGTATTATGACGGTGGAGCTTCCTTTGATGCATTCCGGCATTTCCAGGACCTCAACCAATTTATTACTGTTGCGGCAATTTTAGTATTCTTTCTTCAAGTGCTCTTCATGGTTAACTTCTTCTATTCCATTTTTAGTGGTAAAAAGTTGACGACAAAAAATCCTTGGGGTGCAAATACGCTTGAATGGACTACTCCAATTGTAACTGGACACGGAAACTGGCCTGGTAATATACCAACAGTACAACGTTGGGCATATGATTACGCAAAGGATGGTGAAGAATTTATTCCGCAATATGTTCCCCTTAAAGAGGGAGAGCATGATATGGGAGCAGGACATTAATAAATTATTTTAAGTTCATACAGGTTGAAGAGAGTTAATAAAGTTTTTGAAGGTTGATTTGTATCAGTTTTTAAATCTTACTTAACTTCTATAAACAACAAAGTAATGCAGCGCAACGACGCCAAACAGATATTAATTTTTGAAGGCTTAAGACAAGCTGTCTCTGATTTTGGGCTCTTGGTCAAGTTTAAGTTGACGCTTTTAGTTCTTTTCTCTGCTGTAATGTCTTATGCGATAGCTTGTGAGGGCACAGTAAATTGGGGGGCAATGCTTTTGCTTTCGGTTGGTGGTTTTCTGGTAACAGGTGCAGCCAATGCGTTAAATCAAGTATTAGAGCGTGATTTTGATAGATTGATGCCTAGAACATCGAATCGTCCTGTCGTAACAGGACGAATGAGTGTTAGCACTGCGGTATTGCTTGCTGGTTTGATGGCGATGTTTGGAATCACTATTCTTTCATTATTTAATCCGTTATCAGGCTTTCTGGGTACACTGTCGCTTATTAGTTACGCTTTTGTCTACACACCGATGAAGCGTTCTACTCCTTTAGCGGTGGTAGTTGGTGCAATTCCAGGTGCCCTGCCATTAATTATTGGCTGCGTAGTACATGAGGGTTTTATATCTCCTACAGCTTGGATGTTGTTTGGCTTACAGTTTTTGTGGCAATTTCCTCATTTCTGGGCGGTTGCATGGTTAGCGGATGAAGACTATAAAAAGGCTGGGTTTTACCTACTTCCATCCTACAATGGTGAAAAGGATAAGACAACTGGATTGCTTTCTTTTGTTTTTTGTCTGTTATTAATTGGGAGTGCTGTTTTGAGTTGTTGGTTGGGATATGTTGGTTTGGTAGCAACGATCATCTTAGTTTTGCTCAATGTTTATTGGGCTTGGCACTGTTGGCAATTGTTTAAAACTTGTGAGCGGACTGCAGCAAGGAAACAAATGTTCATTTCATTCATGCACTTACCCCTTTCACTGATTGTGTTGTTGCTTGATAGGGTTTGGTAGTTCTGAATTTGGTTCAATCTGGTTTACTTTAGATGTAAAAATTCATTTTAAATTGAATTAATTAAATGGCGAAATAAATTTTGCCCTACAATATGGCCACATTAAGGCAAGAATATAACCAAAGTAAAATTCACCCGCAAAAGTTTGCGTTGTGGATTGCGATAGGAGCCATTATAATGATGTTCGCGGCCTTCACCAGTGCGTATATCGTGCGTCGTGCTGCGGGCAACTGGTTAGAATTCAAACTGCCGGATATTTTCATGGTGAATACTGCGGTTATTTTGTTGAGTAGTATAACGATTCAGTTGTCCTATTCAGGTTTCAAATCGGGTAAAGAAAAGCGCTACAAAGGGATGCTGATTGCGACATTTATTTTAGGATTGTTGTTTTTGGTACTTCAATATAAGGGTTGGGAAGCTTTGACAGAATTAGGAGCTACATTTACTGTCAACCCGTCGAGTTCGTTTATTTATGTTATTTCTGGCTTACATGCGGCTCATATTTTGGGTGGGATAGCGGCATTGATAGTAGCATTGACACACGCGTATGTTTTACCTTACAAACCTACATTGCGCCGCAAACAAAGGTTTGAATTGGTTGTACAATACTGGCATTTTGTGGACATCTTATGGGTTTACCTTATGGTGTTCTTTATGATTCAATCTTGAAAATTCTGACTTTGGACTGTTGGACGTAAGACGTTGGACTTTCTAAGGTCAAATAGTACAATATCCAACGTCTATTAACTTTTGACTATCATGGCAGAAACATCTGTTTCACACGCAAACGAGACGCACGAGCACGACTCTGACGACCATATTTGGGACGGCGGACAGCCGCCAATGAAAGTGAGCTACGGCAAACTGATGATGTGGTATTTCCTCGTATCTGACGCATTCACGTTCGCTGGCTTCCTGATTGCCTACGGTACCATCCGTTTTAGCATGCCAAGTTGGCCGGAGCCAGACTTTGTATTCGCTTCTTTCCCGTTTGTACAAGCACACTTGCCGCTGGTATTTGTGACATTCATGACTTTTGTCTTGATTTTTAGCTCAGTTACGATGGTACGAGCTGTACAAGAAGGGCACCGAGAAAACAAGCGAGGCGTGGTATTTTGGATGTTCCTTACCGTTTTAGGTGGAGCGACCTTCCTTGGATGCCAAGCCTATGAATGGACCATGCTAATAAAGTATGAGAACGTCTCTGTGACTCGAAATCCATTTGGCCGCTACGTTGCGGATGGTATTATGGTTGATGAAAGTGGCAAGGAAATCATGGAAAATGGTGCTCCCACGGAAGTTAAGAAAAACGAATCTTACCTCCTCCATGGACATGAACACAATGGTGCTGTTGAGCTTCAAAAGAAATATGTCCGCTACTCCACAGGGGCCTATGCCGGGCAAACACACGAAATAGGTCAAGGGCCAAAAGCTTTTGGAGCGCTGTTCTTCTTCATTACAGGCTTTCACGGCTTCCACGTATTATCAGGGGTGATATTCCTCCTGCTTATCATGGTCAATGCCATGAGTGGCTTGTATGCATCACGTAAGAATGGCTACGAAATGGTGGAAAAGATTGGTCTTTATTGGCACTTTGTGGATTTGGTGTGGGTATTTGTATTTCTTGTTTTCTACCTGTTATAGACTGATCAGGGGATAGGGAAGTTTTTTAAACAAATACCCTGATTCAAAGGCCTTGTGTATTATTCAATAACCAGATTCCCGACTAACCAAATCTACAGTTCAACCCATCAATAATAAAAAGAAATGTCTGCACATCACTCATACGAAGATCAGAAGAAACTAGTGTTCTATGGCTTGAAGTTGCTCGGCATCATCACCATTGTCGAAGTAGCATTTGCACTTTTTGCTAAAGGCCATATTGTGCCTAGCATCACTTTTGGCAAAGATGGCGGCTTTGGTCAGGCCCTCTACATGTTGGCTATGATTGGCGCGAGTGCCTATAAAGCCTATTTTATCATTTTCTTTTTTATGCACATGGCAGGAGAAGTGCGCGGATTGGTACTTAGTGTGCTTTTACCAACCACCTTGCTGATTTGGGCAATCATTGCTTTTTTCCATGAAGGAAGTCGCTGGGGAGCTGCCCGCGAACATATTAAAGAAAAAAATGAACAAGTTGTACAGCCGGGCACTTCTGGAAAACCGACAGGTTTTCTATTGTCTGGAACCATGAAAGGGTAACTCCGTACTTAAACCATTGATACATTATTTCATTTGCGCCTTGCTAATCAAAAATGACCTAATGCTTCAAATGACCCATTGACGAAAAAGGCGCGGAACAAATCCTCGCCTTTTTTGTTTTTCAGGGGTCGAAAGCTATTTATCGCTTTCTGCCGCAATGGCAAGTATTCAGATGCCTACCAACAAATAATAAAATGAGCGAAGAAATACAAAAACCTACTCGTTTACGCAGAATATTGACTGCCGTTGTATTGACCATAGTTTTGGTTGTTATGCCGGGCATATCCTGGATCTATCTTCGGGATGGACTTAAATGGCGCAAGGATGCCGTGGCTGAACTTGGTTTTTTTGGTGCGATACGGGGAGCTTATATCATATATCCGGATGGTACTAAAGAAAACCAATTGAAAGAAAGCGTGTGTGTTATTCACAACTTTGGAGAAAATCCTCAATTGACAGAGGAAAATAAGCACATCATAGAAACAAATAAACGACTCTATGATCAGTTTGGCAAACTGTCTGACGGTACCCCACGCCCCTATTTTAAAATTGTAATGATTTATGAAGGTGGTTCTTCAGAATTTCGTTCTGAAATTCAAAAAATTCCTTCTATTGACTACGCAACCTGGGTTGTGACGGGTGGCCTGGGCTCTTGGAGAACGATTCTTCAAAACAGCTATGAGAAGTTTACCGTAGAAAGAAAGGTAACTCCATATACAGAATACTATGCCCTCGCAGATGCTACGGAGCAGATCAAATGCTTCTATAACGCCCTTGATGAGGCACAGGTAAATAGAATGGTGCAGCAGATCGCAAGAATTCTGCCTCAGAAATAAATACATTTTTTTGCTAAACATATTTATATTAAATCCTTTTCAATGACCCCTGATATCGCGCTCGAAAAACGCCTCAATCGCTGGGCATATGTTGTTTCTGCGGTTGTGTTGGTGTTAGTTGGCCTAATGCGGCGTGTGAAAATTGATCTTGGGATCGATTTTAGTTTTTTGCCTCCCTTCCATGCTTCACTGAATGCTATTTGTGCAGTGATACTCATGGTGGCATTGTGGCACATTAAAAATGGACGTAGGGAGCAACATCGTCGTGCGATTTATGCTGCGATGGTTTGTTCTGCCTTGTTTTTGATTTCCTACGTTTTGTACCATTTTACGACGCCAGAGACTCGCTTTGGTGGGGAGGGATTCATAAAGACAGTTTATTTTTTTCTGCTTATCACGCATGTGGTGCTTGCAGCAGTCATTCTGCCGTTTGTGTTGTTTACCTTTACGAGGGCGTATACTGGTCAATATGAACGGCACAAAAAAATGGCGCGCTGGGTTTTTCCGCTTTGGCTTTATGTCGCCATTACCGGCCCAATCTGCTATTTAATGTTGAAACCGTATTATTAAATGTGGCCAATGTTATAATTTAGTCAGAACAAATCAAACCATTCGGATATGAAACATAAAGTTTTGATCATAGCAGCCTTATTCCTTGCCTTTTGTTTTTTGCCTTTGGAGCAATTCGCCCAATGTGCTATGTGTAAAGGAGCTGCAGAAGCCAACCTTAGGCAGGGAGGGGGAGATCCTATTGGACTGAATAATGG
>CANJPT010000082.1 GCA_947476195.1 Lewinellaceae bacterium
AGAGATTTGGGGATTTGGTTGTCGGTCTGCTAAAAGGTTTTTTACAGACCGATAACCGAATCCCTGAATCTCCAAATCCTCCAACAAATTTGACGAAAAGTTGCTCTTTTCTGCAGTCGTGGGCGCCTCTAAACGTTGAGGCGCTCATGACTCAAACTTGAAGCAAATCAAAGATATACTTCATTCTGGAAGGAAAAGATCAAGGGTATCAGCCCTATCCTTCAGTATGTTCTTTAATCCTCTTTATTATCCGTTCCGTTTTCATCCTGTAAAATCTCATAGAAGGCGGTCAGGCAGCAAAAGTGCTGTCTGGCCGTTTTATATTTAGGGTACAAAATATTCTGCTACAAAGCTGCGAGGCCCTTGAGCATTTTGCCAACCCTACTTACCTTTTTCAGGCTTATTCCGACATTTTTGCTGCTATCGGGTGCTTTGGATCAAAAAATGACTAAAATTTAATCAAACTCATCAGTTTCTTCGCATTCTCTGCATTGGAAAATTCAAGTTCAAGCACAGTACGTCGCTCCGTAATTTTCCCCTGCTCAAAAGGAACGTTGATAAGGGCTTCGATCGTCTGACGAATGGCCGCTGCAGAGTTACGCACATAGCAAAGTTTTGCCAGTCCAGTGCCCGACACCATATGATCATTTACAATACAGAATCGGCCACGGAACAATGCGTTGATCAGTTTCAACTTAACTCCGGAAGCTTGAGAGGATACAAGCAGGTTAATATGTGCTTTGGCCAGGAGGTTGGTCATCTCAGCTTCGTCAGGATTTTCAACCAACCTTATGTGTTCATGCTGCATAACTAATTCTCGTAAGCGGTCTGTGGGTGCCATACCTGCTATTACAAATGGTATGTCGAATGCCGAAAAAACTTCTTCAATGAGCCAGGTGGCTGCGAGTTCGTTGTCTGGAACGCTCAATTTCCCATGGAAAAGAACATATTCTCCCCGTCCGGTCAGACTCTCTACCGTTGTGTTTGGATGAAAAGCCGGTATATAGTGGGTATTTGCCTTAAGGGCACGATAGTACGCTTCATCCGTTCCAGAAATGGCGATTATCTCATCAGCATGAAGTACCACCTTGGGCTCAATTCGCTGAAGTTTAATGCTTTCGGTAAAGTAATAAGCCTTTTCCAAGGGTGCTGTAGCTGGAGTAAGTTGCGACAGACTTTCATAATATTGCCATTCGATGTTATGCATCCGAATGAGTTTTTGGCGACTTCGCAGACTCGGATGCCAGATAAGGCCTGCAGTGTGCATGCCTTCGAACAAGATCGGATGTTGGTCTTTGCGCAAGCGCTTGAGCAGGGTACTGCTTTGGCGGGTGCGCATAATGAAGGGAAGCAGGCTTAGTTGGTAGTACAACGAGCGACTTCGTTTGTAATAATAGATCTCGTGGCAATAATTTGCCAGCTCAGGCGGCGGCGTACGATCACCGTACTGATAGCAATGGAGAATGACTTTGACCCCTTGCGCGTGCAGGGCCTTTATCTGGTTGAAAATGACAATAACCCCACCATAGTTGGCCGGGTACGGGATGTCAAAAGAAATGATATGGAGAAACATAGCTTTGCAATGGGTTGTCGTACAACTTTTAGCCGTTAATTCCTGAAGCGGTGCAACAAAGGTAGGGTGTTTTGGAGGAGGGAATATAGCTGAAGTTAAAGGTTACAATATTGAGGCTAAGCCAGGCTAATATTAGGTAGTAATTAGGGCAATTTCAAGACATTTCATTTTTCAAAAAATATTTCTCCTGTAAGCTTGCTTAACAAATACGGTCTTCATACCTTAGAGAAATTTTTTGACCTATTTACGTTCACTAAACAATTTGCTGATGAATATCACTTTTGAGGAGCTCCGCCGCATCAAGCATGCATTGCCATCTGGCAGTATCGCTAAAATCGCCCAAGAACTCAATATTGATGAACAAACTGTTCGGAATTATTTTGGGGCGCATCATTACAAGGATGGAGAAGTAGTTGAATTCCATCTGGAACCTGGTCCAAATGGTGGCATCGTACACATTGAGGACACAACAATTCTGGAACGCGCTCAGCAAATATTGTCTGAGCTCAGCGAATCCAATTAAATAAAACAATTTTCAATCAACGCACCATCATTTTTCAGTTCGCCCTTGCCGTTTATGGTTGGGGGACTAAAAGGGAAACCGGTCTTAAAAACGCGGTTTCCCTTTTCTATTTGTTCAATTATTTCATTGTATAAGTTCAATGTCAGAAAATACTACTTCCGTCAAACTCCTGAACGCTGCCGTCATCGTAGCAGCATTAGGCTATTTTGTAGACATCTACGACCTGCTCCTCTTTGGTTTTGTTCGGGTGAAAAGCCTCACCGAACTGGGCTTTTCTGGCCAGGAGCTCACGGATAAGGGCTTATCCTTACAAAATTGGCAAATGTTTGGTATGCTAGTAGGGGGTATCCTCTGGGGGGTGCTTGGCGACAAGCGCGGGCGGGTTCGCGTACTTTATTTCTCTATCGCGTTGTATTCCATTGCCAACATATTAAACGGCTTTGCTTCCGGCTTTGCTGATTATGCTTTTTATCGTTTTATGGCCGGCATTGGCCTGGCCGGCGAACTAGGGGCCGGTATCACACTGGTAGCCGAAGTGCTGCCTAAGCACAAGCGCGGACTTGGCACTATGCTGGTTGCCAGCATTGGACTTTCAGGGGCGCTGCTGGCCTGGGTAATCGAGCATAATTTTGGCTGGAGAAACTGCTATTTTATTGGTGGTGGCCTGGGTGCTTTGCTTTTGTTGCTGCGAGTCAGCGTCTCGGAATCTGGTATTTTCAAGCAGTTGAAACAGCAGCAACATATTAGTAGGGGCAATTTTTTTGCGCTTTTTACCAGTTGGGACAGGCTTTCACGATTTCTTCGATGCATCTTTATCGGCACCTCAACCTGGTTTGTTATCGGGGTATTGGTATTCTTTTCCCCGGAGTTTGGCAAAGCCAAGGGCCTGGAAGGGATCCTTGCCTCCAATGCTATTGCCATTGCTTACATTGGGCTTATTTTGGGCGATCTGACTTCCGGACTCTTAAGTCAGCTCCTGCGCAGCCGGGTAAAGGTGATGGCGCTGTTTCTTAGCTTGGATGTGTTGGCGGTACTGGCTTACCTGGCACTTCCATTCAGCAGCCCTGCAATGTTTTATCTTAGTCATTTTATCTTGGGCTTTTCAGTCGGTTTTTGGGTCATATTCGTTACGATCGGGGCCGAGCAGTTTGGAACAAACCTGCGCTCAACGGTGGCTACTTCCGTTCCCAATTTTGCACGCGGTATGCAGGTTCCCATCAATGAATCCTTTAAGTACCTCAAAGGTGCTGCAGTGACCGGAAGCGTGATCACTGCTGGTTATATTGTTGGCGCCGTTTGTCTTGGCATCGCTTTTATCGCCTTGTGGGGCATGAAAGAGACCTTTGATCGGGATCTGGATTATCTGGAGGAGATTTGAGCTCCAACAACTTCCCACATAAAAAAACGGCCCGGCGATTTCGCCGGGCCGTTTTTTTATAAAAACAGAATCTCAGATGAATTAGTGTGCAACAGACACTTTTTTCATCGTAGAACCTTCTGCAGTACGGATCCACATGTAGTAAACACCAGAAGGCAGGTTGTTGACGTTAAACGTCATCACACCATTCTGAATGTTCTTTTCTACTTTAGAAGAAATCGCCAGACGGCCTTTTGCATCCAGAATAGAAACAGCTACTGAAGGATTCACCGCATCCAGGTTAAGTTCAAGGTTAATGAACTCACTGGCTGGGTTTGGTGTAATATTCACTTTTGAATCAGCCAAAGGACTTGGTTCAACTGTCTTTGTAGGAACAAATCCTTCTAATTGAAGGCGCTGTACTACCATTGCACCAGACCAACCGCCACCAAACAACGAACCAAAAAACAGTGGTGTAGTTGGGTAGCCTGTGAAAGGCGCATAACCCACGTCCAAAGTATTCACGAAACGTGCGCAAACGCCTGTACCAGCAATGGTTCCATCATAAATCAAAGAAACATAGTATGCACTACCAGCTTCCAGATCAATACCGGCATTGCCTGTGTTGAGATCCGTCAATGGAACATGGATCAGACCATCCACGATTTCGTCGCCAGTCAAGGTATATTCGTTATAGCTGAGTAGGCCTGAGCTAAGGTCGTCAATAAAGCTGGCAGACAAATCGCCGGCACCATCACCATCCACATCTGCTTTATAGACAGCAACACCAATGATATTAGCAGAAGGGTCGCCAGGCACGAAAATATCTGCTGGGTTCGAGATACCGAACGTGGCATAAGTAGCCTTGGCCGCGTTATCACCCATCAGGCAAAGACCACCGCTTTGGAGATAGAATGAGTTAGTTTCGAAATCTGCATTAGAAGGTCCAATGCCACCTGGATCAAGCGTTAGATTGTCCGTAGCAAACGTGTAATCCGTGTGCTCGAAATAGGCGTAAAGCGTATCAAGTGCTTCCTGGTGAAGACTGTTGGTGTAGCGTACTGTCCATTTGCCTTTCATCGCCGGAGCGTCATAGGGGTCGAAAACCACAAAGGAATCCACACCTGGCTCTACCACTGGCATATTGTACGTAACTGTCCCATTAAGCGCACCGCTAGGATCGAAAACTTCGGCTTTGAGTACAACGTCATTTTCAGTAGCACCAGAGCGGTTGTTGTAAAGCACTGTCATAGCACGCATTGGAGCCACTTGGCTCAAAGGCGTAGCATACATCGAAGCAGCGGTTGGGCTAAGCATGCGCGGGAAAGAGAAACACATCGTTACCTTCTGACCTGCTTTAAAGGCTGCATCAATCTGCTCACCAGTTTGACGGTGAATGATGACACTTGGGATAGTAACGGCGTTAACACTATCACCACCTGACATTGCGCCGAGACTAAGGGTGCAAGGACCTTCTGCAGCGTTGCTGTAGTGCGTAATGATAACGCAAGCAACAGCACCAGCGGCCTGAGCATTGTAAACCTTGAGGCTGAAGTTGCAGATGCCACGACGGATAAGAACGATCTTTCCGGTCAGGTTCTCCGTGATCGGAGCGCAACCCAAAGAATCATGTCCCCAAACGACATCACCACAAAAAGCCTGGTCAGCAGTAAGGCTAGGGCCATAGACAGAACCTTCCCAGCCACAAGGCTGGCCATTGTAGAGGTCTTGAGCGATGCTGGCAGGTGAAGTGATCTGGAGCACAAAGCCGTCGTCGTCCGTACCGGCAGCGCCCTGGGCGTTCATTGTTTGAGCAGCCCCGAAAGAGAGGGCTAACAAGAAGAGAATGTTAAAAATTTTGTTCATAATAAAAATAGCAGGTTAAGTTTGACTTGCAATGTTAAGCTGCAAAGATAGTCTACTCAGAAAATTGTGCATCCTTTTTAAGACATTTTGGACACTATTTTACATTCAGGAAAAAAGCTTGCGCTACAAATGCCTCAATTTCATAATTTTATGCGGTTTTTTGCCGCTGCTTTCTTCTGCAGTTTTTAATTTCAATTTTTTCCAAACAAATTACACCATGCTAAACAAGTACTTTTTTGCTGCAATCGCGCTGCTTTTTGCGCTTTCTGCCCCGGCACAAGCGCACTTTCAAAAACCTATTCCTAAAGTCTCGGGCCTAAAGCCAATGCCATACCTGAAAAACATGCCTGTGCCCGAGATACTAACCCCTGAACTTACAAACCAACCGGAGATCATTTCCGGTGTTTCTGACCGCAATGCGGAAGAAGTAGTTGGCATAACTCGCTGGGATGCCCAAGGGTATGGTTCGGTCCCTTCCCGCGTTTATTACAAACCCAATGGTGAGCCTGCTGCGACCTGGACTTTCGCTACAGATGGCACCAACGCCTTTCCAGAACGCGGGACCGGATATAGCTCGCGCTCCAACGGAACCTGGTCGCCCTCCACTGCACGCATCGAGAGTATCAGAACGGGTTTCCCTTCAGCCAGTATTCTGAGTGATGGTACGGAGGTTGTAGTAGCGCATGCAACGGCTACTTCTCCATACAAATTACGCTTTTCGCGTCGTGCAGCAGGTGCAACGGCCTGGACAGAAACCGATCTGGAGACTCCTCCAGGCATTGGCTGCCTCTGGCCACACCTGACTGTAGGCGGACCAGATGGCAAAACAATACACTTGATCGCAATTACTACGCCTACCGGTAATACCGGTGTAGTATATCAAGGTATTAATGGCCACGTACTTTACTGGCGCTCCTTAGATGGCGGCCTCACCTGGGATAAAAAATATGTCATCATCCCAGGACTAGATATGAGCAAATTTACAGCACACGCTTCTGATGAATATAACCTGGATGCTAACGGAAGCACCGTAGGAATCGCTGTATTCCCTGCCTGGAATGACCTTTTAGTGTTTAAATCTTATGACAATGGTGATACCTGGGAAACTATTACTGCGCGTGATTTCCCTGATGCACTGGAAAACTACGCTGGTTTGGATGGCGATGGTTACACCATTGATGATGTCGGTCCGCTAGACCCTAACGCCCCAGATTCTTTGGCCATTTTTAGCTCAGACGGTTCAGGTAATGTCCTGATTGATGATGCTGGAGAAGTACACCTGTTCTTTGGCCGCATGTATTACTCAGATACTGATCCTGCCGCAGGTTCGTCCTTCTACCCTGGCATTAACGGACTGGTTCATTGGAAAGAATCTTTTGGTACAGATACCTATCAGATCATCACAGGTGCCCTTGATTATGATGGGGATGGACAATTAGGAATCACAACCACGGATGATATTGCACCTTATTATGAAAGTCTGTCTAGTATGCCTTCTTCAGGCTTAAGTGCCGATGGGACGATCTATGTTGGGTATGCTGCATTACATGAATTATACCGTAGCTCCAATGCCAACTTGCAATTCTTCCGTCACACATACCTGATTAAATCTGCAGATAATGGCGAAAACTGGGGAGATCCATTAGACCTGATCGCTGCCCCTTACATCTCTGACACCGTACTAATCCCATTCGTGGAAAGTGTTTATCCAATGTTGCCTCGTCATATTGGCAGCAAAGTGGGGTTGGTATATCAGCAGGATTATGATGCAGGAATTCACCTACTGGGGCCATCTGCTGCAGGCAATCACGATTTTGTGGATAATTCTTTGCTTTGGGTAGAAGTTGATCCTTCTGATATCCCGGGCACATCCGGAATTTTTACACCGAAAAATCCGGAACTGGTTTTAAGCATCACGCCTAACCCTGCATCCAGCAACGCATTGGTGACGGCCAATTTCTCTGGCAATGAGGATGTGCTGGTGGAGGTCGTTGACCTGATGGGCCGCTGTGTTTTTCATAGCAATATGAAGGCTGCAACAGGCCGACAGGTACTTGCTATTCCAGTTCAAAATTTATTAGCCGGTAATTACTGGGTACGGGTTACGGAAGGCAGTCAGTTTGGCATCACTAAGTTGGTGGTTGCCAAATAGTCACGGTTGTAGAATATATTTTATATTTTCAGAGGGTGTCTCAAGAGGCTTGGCTTAATATTTATTTTTACATAAATTCTAAACCACTTTTGAGATACCCTAATTTTTTTGAAATAATTTTCCGTTCTCATGGCATGAGGCTATCGATTACAAATGCACGAACCATTCAAGTCCATCTCACCGCACCAACAGTCCCTTAAATTTTTCCCGGAATTTTCTGACTTTAGGCGCAATGATGAACGAACAATACCCTTGATTGGGGTTATCTTTATAATAATTCTGATGATACTCCTCGGCTTTGTAGAACGTATCAAAAGCTGAAACCTCGGTTACGATGGGATTATCCCATGCATTTTGTGCCTCCTGGATTACTGCTGCTGCAATGCTTTTTTGTTCTGCTGAATGATAGTAGATCACGGAGCGGTATTGGGTGCCGACATCATTCCCCTGGCGGTTCAGCGTGGTTGGATCATGCACGGTGAAGAAAATACGCAAAATGTCCTGAAAGGTGATTTGCGCCGGATCGAATGTGACCTGGATCACTTCTGCATGCCCGCTGAGCCCGGTACAGATCTCCTTATAGGTAGGATTTGCGGTTGGACCGCCAGAATACCCGCTTTCCACCTTAAGCACCCCTTTCAGGTCCTGATAAATGGCCTCTACACACCAGAAGCAGCCGCCGCCCAAGGTTGCTATTTCAGTATTTCCGGAAGATTTAAGTTGTTGATCTTGAATGGTATTCATAGAATTAATTAGAATGCTTTTAATAGTAAGTAAAGTGTGATTTTACGAAATCTGCCATGTAAACGTCCATCAGGGGCGTATGGTTTTACGAACCTTACATGCAGTTATGGTTTGTCGGTATGGAAACGTCTTAGCCTAAAGAAAAAGATTGAAGTTTGAAAGCTCTAGCCGGGTTGCTTGGTATGTAGCCAGGTATGCTACATTTGCTGGCAATTTGTGAATGAGTGAATGAGTGAGTGAATGGGCCTAAAACGGTTGTCTTTTTTCGTAACTGGTTAGCATCTTTTTAAAAAACCTTCGGGATTTTAGGATTGTACTAACCAGTTACCTTTTTTCATCAAGGTCAACACAAATACGGAGTGAATGAGAAACAAATTACCGATTAACCAAATCAGCAAAAAATGAAAGTTGAACTTTGGGCCATAGGCAAGACCAACGAAAAATACCTGGAAGCGGGCATAGAGATCTTTGAAAAACGATTGAAAAATTATTTGCCGTTTAGCCTGCTTGTATTGCCCGATATAAAAGTAAAAACCATTGACGGTCAACAAATTAAAAAGGAGGAAGGCAAACTCATCCTGTCAAAACTTGCTCCCGACGACTGGCTGGTATTGTTGGATGAACACGGGCAGCAGTTCACTTCAATGGAACTTTCCCGCTGGCTTGAACGGAGGCTTGTTGACTCTCGTCGAAAAATGGTGTTCCTAATTGGCGGCGCTTTCGGTTTTTCGCCCGATGTTTACGCCCGCTCCAACGAATCTCTTGCACTTTCTAAACTCACATTCAGCCATCAGATGGTCCGGCTTTTTTGTCTGGAGCAGCTCTATCGCGCCATGACTATCTTAAAAAACGAGCCGTATCACAATGAGTAATTGTTTATACTACTGGACATTTTCTAAAATCGAGACCTATAAGGTTTCTAAAAAGCTTATAGGTCTGGGGGTAAAACAAAAATGTCCAGTAGTATGGTAATTGCTTTACCTTTCTTTAGTGCCACCCAATCACCAATCACAAACCACGATATATGAACGGAATTATAGAGATCAACTACATCATCATTGGATTCACCTGCCTGATATCATTCATGGCATTCAACAATCCCTATTGGACCTATAAGTTAAAACACTGGCCACACCAAGAGGTGCAAAATGGCGAATACTACCGCTGGCTCACCGGTGGATTCTTACATGGAGATCCAATGCACCTGATTTTCAACATGATAACACTCTATTATTTTGGCAATATTGTAGAACAGTGGTTTACCATGGTGTTTCCAGATTTCGGCGGCGCCTTTTATTTGCTCTTTTATCTGGTCTCTATTGTAGCCGCCTCTTCCGCTACCTTCTTCAAATATCGTGACTCTTCTGGATTCGCCAGCATCGGCGCTTCAGGGGCAGTAGCCGCAGTATTATTTGCGTCCATCCTGATCTTGCCTACCAATGAGATCCAGTTTATTTTTCTGCCTTTTGTCGGTATCCCGGCCTTTATATTTGGAGCGCTTTACCTCTGGTTCAGTGCTTACGAAGCCAAACGTGGCCGGGATAATATTGACCATACCGCGCACTATTATGGAGCACTTTTTGGATTTTTCTTTCCCATCATTTTTGAACCAAGGCTTGTGCCTTTGTTTTTGATGCAATTACAATCCTGGTTTTCAGAATTGGGAATCTGATTTGTTCACGGCAGTTGTTTTTCCGTAGACATTAATAAAATAAAAGCCCCGTTACCCTATGCTTACGACTTACCTTTGCAACCAAATTTAACAATCGGGGTTTCTTAAGGGAAATTCAAATTTGCAAAATAAAATAGTTTTTAAAATGGCACAAGAATTCACAGACGCGAGCTTCAAAACAGACGTGCTCGAAAGCGATAAACTTACCGTAATTGACCTCTGGGCAGAATGGTGCGGCCCTTGCCGTATGATGACCCCCCTGATAGAAGAACTTTCTGTAGAATATGCTGGAAAGGCTGTGGTCGGAAAACTCAACGTGGATGACAATCCCGAGGTGCCTTCTGCCCACAACGTGCGCGGCATCCCAACGTTCCTGTTTTTTAAAAACGGCGAACTGGTGGACAAAGTAGTAGGCGCACAAACTAAAAAGTTTTTACAAGACAAGATTGAGGCGCATATTTAGAGCTTTAGTTCAGATTATTCAGGCGGTCGGGTGGCTTTTTGCTGCCCGACCGCTTTTTGTTTTCTAAAAGAAAACCTGACTTGTGCGGACTTTTATAGTTTTGCGCTGTCTTTGCAAATCCGACTACGGGGTCTTGTCCGCTAAGCGGCTTGAAGCTACAGGGTGGATTAGGTAAACGGCTTTGCTTTCATACACAACCAACACATGAATTTTTCCTTTAAAACGCTCAACAACCTTGCTGGCTGGATTACATTTGGCATTGCAGCAATCGTACTTGGCCTCGCGGCAGAACCAACTGGCAGCCTTTGGGACTGCGGTGAATTCATCTCTGGTGCCTATAAACTTCAGGTGGTACACCCGCCCGGCGCACCAATATTTTTGCTCGTCGGCCGATTATTTGCCTGGATAGGTGGAATGGTTTCCAGCGATCCGGCAAATATCGCCTACTCGGTAAATTTGCTTTCTGCTATTTGTACGGCATTTACAGCGCTATTCGTGTGCTGGAGTACCAGTATCCTTGCCCGCTTGATTTTGGTGGGCCGAAATAATGACCCTGTTGGTGGTCAAGCCATTGCTGCAGTAGGTGCCGGTGTGGTTGCAGGTCTTTGTGCTGCCTTCACTTCCTCCGTCTGGTTTTCAGCCGTTGAAGGGGAGGTGTACTCCATGTCGACTTTTTTCACTGCAATGACGCTTTGGGCCACTTTAAAATGGTACAACCTGCCTGACAAAGCAGAAGCAGACCGTTGGTTGGTATTTGCATTTTACTCCATAGCACTTTCTATGGGGGTTCACTTGCTGAGTCTTTTGACCTTCCCAGCCTTGGCAATGTTCTATTATTTCAAAAAAACGCAAAAGCCGACGGTAATAGGAACCCTGATAGCTGCTTTTATTGGAGTGGTTTTCATTGTGGCCATTCAAAAAGTAATCATCGCAGGTATCCCAACGATGTGGGCTTCTTTTGACAAATTAATGGTCAACAGTTTTGGCATGCCTTTCTATTCTGGCATCATTCCTGTTTTATTGCTCTTTGGGGGCGCCCTTTGGTTTGGGCTTCGCCGGGCAGAGCAAACCAGCAATGGCCTGTTGCAACGCATCGTAGTAGCATTCGGGGTGGTCGTGATCGCTTATTTTGCGTATGGTACGGTCATCGTCCGCGCCAATGCAAACACCCCGATCAATATGAATGACCCTTCGGATCCAATGCGTTTGCTTCCTTATCTCAATCGTGAGCAATATGGTGAACGCCCACTCCTTCGTGGCCCACACTTTGACGCACAACCTACTGGTATCAAGTCAGAAGAGCGTTATGGACGCGTAGGGAATCGTTATGCCGTAGTGGATGAGAAAGTGGACTATGATTACTCCACCAATGAACAAACCCTGTTCCCGCGCATGGGTGACTATTCACAGGGACGTCCTGCACTTTATCGCCGTTGGATCGAAAAGCCTACGGGTGTTCCAACCTTTGGTGACAACATCGAATTTTTCTGGAAATACCAATTTGGTTGGATGTATTGGCGCTATTTCATGTGGAATTTCTCCGGCCGTCAAAACGGCGAGCAAGGCTATTATACATGGGACCCAACAGCTGGTAACTGGATTACTGGTTTCGATGCCATTGATGCACGTCGTATCGGAAACCAGGACGCTTTGCCAGATTTTCAAAAATATAGCCAGGGCCGGAACAAGTATTTTATGATACCCTTCCTGCTCGGGTTATTTGGCATGTTTTTCCATTATCGAAGCCGTCCGCGCGATTTTGCGGCCATTATGGCCCTCTTTATTATTACTGGCGTAGGCATCATTGTATATTCCAATCAGCCGCCTAGTGAGCCTCGTGAGCGTGACTATGTGTTGGCTGGTTCGTTTTTTACCTTTTGTATCTGGATTGGGCTGAGTGTGGTAGCCCTCTGGGACATGCTGAATAAAAGCATGAAAGGGGCCGCTGCTCCTGTGGCGACTGTGCTGGCGCTTTCTGCGCCATTGTTGATGGTTACCCAAAACTGGGACGATCATAGCCGTGCTCACCACTTTGCCAGCCGCGATTACGCCAGCAACTTTCTGAATTCCTGTGCTCCAGACGCCATTATATTTACCTACGGGGACAATGACACTTACCCGCTTTGGTATTGTCAGGAAGTGGAAGGTATTCGAACAGATGTACGGGTAGTCAACCTTTCACTCATTGCAGTAGACTGGTATATTGACCAACTCCGCAGGACGGTAAACAATTCTCCTGCCATTGCTATGAGCATTCCAAAGGATCAATTGCGTGGGTTTAAACGGGTACAAACCCCATACTATGCCTCCAATGATGAACGTGAAATGGATGTCAAACAGGTCTTGAAATTCCTTGGGGAAGATCATAAACAAGAATCAGGAGGAAGTGGAAGAGCCTTTGACACATATTTGCCTACACGCAAAATGTTCCTTCCGATCAACAAGCAATGGTTTCTTGACAATAAACTTGTTTCGGGTTCCGATTCTTCCTTAGTTGATACCCTGCATATTAACCTGGGCAAAGACAAAAAGTACATCATCAAAGACGAGTTGGCGATGCTTGACATCATTGCCTCGAACCTTGGCAAACGCCCTATTTACTGGGCAGTTACCTGTCGCGAAGATAAATTACTCGGACTGGAAGATTACCTGCAATTGGAGGGTCTTGGCCTCCAGATTGTACCTAAAAAGATAAAGAGCTCGATGGATTCATACGGGATCATTGGCTCGGGCGGCGTCGATACGGACAAGATGTACGCAAATATTATGGACAAATGGAAGTGGGGGAACTTCGACAAGGAGCGCTTATTTGTGGATCGTTCTTATATGCCAAGTCTCCAGACCATGCGGGTAAGTATCATTCGCCTGGCCCGACAATTAATTGTGGAAGGGAAACAGGATAAGGCCATTAAACTTGTGGATAAGTACTTCGAAGTATTCCCACAAATGAACTTCCAATACGATCAGTTCACGGCATTTATTACGGATATCTATGCAATGGCTGGTGAGAAGGCAAAGGCAGCAGCCAAAATCAAGGAAATTGCAGACCAGATGGAGCAACAATTCCGCTTTTATGAATCGCTTAGTCCTGAATTCAAAAAAGGCTACAAACAAGACAGTGATTACACAAGTTCTACGGTGCAAAACCTGATCAAAATGGCTGCCAATATGGAAGACGATTCACTTTATCAGGAACTTCAGACCAAGTTCCTTCCCTATATGGCCAGCAGTCCACAGAAGCCAGCTCCCAAAGGAACCCCTAAAGCAATACCGAATTAACACTGGCTTCCATTTCTGCAATAACCAATCACAACTTTACCAATTACTATTTAACCAATTACAATAAAGTATGGCTCATTTCCAACGCACAGCATCTGCCGTTTGGCAAGGCACTGGAGCAGACGGTTCAGGTTCACTCAATGGCCCATCGGGTGTTCTGGATAGTACGCCTTATTCTACCGCCAAACGTTTTCAAAATGAAGACGGTAAGGCTGGCACCAACCCGGAAGAACTCATTGCTGCAGCACACGCAGGCTGCTATGTTATGGCACTTAGTTTTCAACTTTCCGGTGCTGGATTTCCGCCCACAGAACTTCGTTGCTCCGCCACGATCAATATGGAGAAAGGAGACAGTGGCTGGGGGTTTGAGAAAATCACACTCCAACTTGAAGCAGAAGTGCCCGGCATCGGTGCAGAAAAATTTCTGGAATTAGCGAATGCCGCAAAAACAGGATGCCCTGTTAGTAAAGCCCTGTCAGCGGTACCGATTGAATTGGACGCTAAGCTTGTTTAAAGTAAAAAGGGGGAAGTAACCAATTTTACCACGGAACCCACTTGAAACTTGTCTCTTTCAGCCTTGCTGCGCAAAGCCACTGGCTACGCAGCAAGGCTTTTTTCTGCTAACTGGTTAACTGGACTTTACAACCCCTTTTGGATGCTTAAATAATTGCGAACAGTTATTTTTTTGTATAAATTTGTAAACTTAAATGTAGGTTTTGTTGCCAAATACCTGTTTTCAGCGACAAAAATAGGCCACTGGTCGTGTAATCATTCGTTAGTACCCTTGTCTTTCGCCACTTTTGTCCTCGATTAATATCAATAAAATAACCAAGATTCAAATTAACGATGAGAAGCAATCACGAAATTGACTACAAAATCTACGGCGAGGAGATGCAATGCCTGGAGGTTGAACTCGATCCACAAGAAACGGTAATCGCGGAAGCAGGTAGTTTCATGTTCATGGACGAGATGATCGAAATGGCTACCGTATTCGGCGATGCCAGTGACCGTGCTGAAAGTTTTTTTGGTAAACTTATGACTGCTGGTAAACGGGTACTCACAGGCGAAAGCTTATTCATGACCACCTTTACCAATCGCGGTGGCGAAAAACAACGCGTCACATTTGCTGCTCCTTATGCAGGCAAAATCGTACCACTTGATCTCCAAACACTTGGCGGAAAGGTGGTGTGTCAAAAAGATGCCTTCCTCTGTGCTGCAAAAGGTGTTCAGATTGGAATTGAATTCCAGCGCAAACTCGGTACTGGACTGTTTGGAGGAGAAGGATTCATCATGCAAAAACTCGAAGGCGATGGTTTTGCATTCGTTCATGCGGGCGGATTTATCCTGGAGCGCGATCTCCGTGCCGGTGAGACTTTACGCGTAGACACTGGCTGTATCGTAGCTTTCACCCAGCAAGTAAGTTATGAAATTCAATTTATTAAAGGTATTCGAAACATGGTCTTTGGAGGTGAAGGCTTGTTTTATGCAGTATTGCGTGGACCAGGTAAAGTCTGGCTTCAATCACTCCCGGTGAGCCGTTTGGCTGCCAAACTAGCCTCCTATCAAAGCGGTGGCAAAGAAGAAGGTAGTATCCTGGGTAATTTGGGCGGATTTTGATGCATAGGCTAAACTATATTGGCCGGAAATCTTGACCCTCCCAAAATAAACTCAAGCAAATAAATCATTCCCAAAAGAAACGAACTTCCTTCCTTATGCTAAACGTACTTATCGTTGATGATGAACCTCTGGCACTTGATGTCCTGGAGACCTACATTGCTCAAATGCCCGAACTCTGTCTTGTAAAGCGTTGTTCCAATGCACTTGAAGCAAATGATGCGCTGAAAACCAATCATATAGACCTGATGTTTCTCGATATCCAGATGCCCCAACTCACGGGCATTGACTTCGTAAAAACACTTAGCGATCCGCCGATGATTGTGTTTACCACAGCCTATCCGAATTATGCGTTACAAGGCTTTGATTTAAATGCACTGGATTACTTGCTCAAGCCGATCTCATTAGAACGGTTCATGAAAGCGGTCAATAAAGCAGTGGACCAGGCAGAACTTGTCAATGCAGATCACAGCCAAAGTGGTACACCGGCAGTCAATGATGGTCTTGATTTCTTTTTTGTGAAAGCAGACAAGAAACTGGTAAAGGTCAATTTTGATGATATCATCTATATTGAAGGATTGAAGGACTACGTTATCATTCGCCTGGTGACAGGCCGTGTAATCACGCTCCAAACCATGAAAAACCTGGAAGAACGCCTGCCAAAGCATCTCTTTCGCCGTATCCACCGCTCATTCATCGTGGCTATGGACAAAGTACTTGCGATTGAAGGCAATATGGTCGAGGTATTCGAAAAAGACAAGCCAAAACTGCTGCCGATTGGCAAGAACTATCGCGATGATCTTTTGAAATTGATCGAGAAAAAACGACTGTAATTGTTTTGGGCGAAGGCTGTATCGAAAGTGAAACAACTGTTTTTTCGATTAAATTTTATTGGGTTGGGGGGGGGATTCACCCGCTGAATACTCCTCCCAATCCAATAAAATTTCTATCCAATGCACCGGCCCCCAAGTATGATTCAGGTGCTCATTTTTTTTGAATATACCCCATTACAGCCTCCAGATTCGCTTCACTAACCGGAATGTCCCATTGGCCGATTCTGAGTTCTCGATTTCGGATGGATTCTATCCGGTTTAGATTGACAATGAATGATTTGTGTACGCGCATAAATTTCTGGGACGGCAACTTTTCTTCTATTCCTTTTAAGGTCGATTTTGTGAGTATCGGCCGGGTCGACCCGGCCAGGAAGATCTTCACATAATCCTTCATACCTTCAATGTGTGTGATGTCTGGCACGGTAATCTTGACCAGGGAATATTCTACATTCACGAAAAAAAAGTCAGTCGTTTCGGCATTAGGTAGTAAAGCGGATTTTACATTTTTTTGCTTGATCTCTAAAGCTTTACCGGCAGCCTTGATAAATCGTTCGAGTGGAACAGGCTTCATCAGGTAATCCACAACATCCAGATCGTAACTCTCCACGGCATAATTTGAATACGCCGTAACGAATATTACCATCGGCTTTTCGGATAAGGTTTCCAGAAATTTGGTACCCAACATCCCTGGCATCTGAATGTCCAGAAAAATCAGATCTACCGTCTGTTTTTGAAGCACTTCCATGGCTTCAAAGGCATTTTTACAGGTGCCCACCCATTCCAAAAACGGCACCTGCCGGATGTTGTCTTCCAGCATCTTTCGGGCAAGACTTTCATCGTCTATGGCCAGGCAGGTAAGTTTCATAGGGTGGTGGGTTGGTGTATGGGTGGCCAATTCTTGGGGTTTTTTCATTGAAAATCAATGTTTAACTGAGCTTCAAACCAGCCTTCTCTTTCCTGAATTGCCAATTTATACGCATTGGGATACAGCAATTCCAGGCGGCGGCGTACATTCTGTAAGCCAATTCCAGAATTACGGTCCTTATCCTCTGGAGCATCCAATGTAATCTTATTCCGAACAACAAATGACAAGTGTTTTTCCGTCATGCTGACAAAAATATCAATTTCAGGCGAATTAACAAACCCAACTCCATGCTTGAAGGCGTTTTCTACAAATGGTATCATCAACATTGGCTCAATGAACTGTGCAGCGGGTTGTCCGTCCACTTTTAGCCGCACCTCTACATCTTCCTCAAAGCGAATCTTTTGAAGTTCTATGTAGTTTTTTAAGTATCCGATCTCTTTTTCTAAGGGTATTTGCGCATCTGTGCTCTCATATAACATGTAGCGCATCAACGCTGAAAGTTGCAAAGTGACGGGCTCGGCCTGTGCAGACCTGGAACGGATAAGGTAAACGATGCTATTCAGAATATTAAAAATAAAGTGAGGGCTGATCTGTGAGCGCAGGAATGAAAGCTCGGATTTTAGCCGCTCCTGCTGTTCCTCCTGCCGCGCCTTTTCCTCACTAAGCGTATGTCGTACCAGCGCATATCCTATACCCAAAGCTGCCGCAAAAAAAACCTGCACAATACCCCGGAACATATGAAATAAAACGCCCTTATGGTCCGGAAAAAGTAGCCAATTCTTCATAAAACCCTGTGCGACAATAAACAAAAAGGACAGGCCCAACACAGAAAACAAGTACGTTTTTAGTTTCTGTTGCCGCAATAAATTTGGCCCCAACCACTCAGCAATGATAAAAAACAGTAACACGTTCGTGAGCGATGCGGGCATGATCTTTACAAACAACTCCCGATGTTGTGAATCATCGTCGTCGATCATAATGAATGGCAATGCCAGCCATACCGCCCAAAAAGAGAGTAGAAACAACCGACGTACTATCGGCTGGGCAAGTTTTCCTTTACCAAACATAATCATAAGCAATCCTCAAATTTGTCCGCCAAAGGTAGGCATGTTCAGAGCGTTGATAGGCAATGGTGGCGACCAAGTACCCAAATCGGGCGATGTACAGGTGTGTGATCCGCCCCTTCCATCATCGCCACAATCGGGGTTTTCATCTACTCTATAATTTTGATAACGTTGAACATTGTTCTTTTGTACCATGAAAAAATATGTAAGACCCTTGCTCTATGGCCTTTTGGCCTTGCTCATCGTGGCTCAATTTTATCGCCCGGCGCGCAACCTTTCCAATGACCAGACAAACCATGTTTCCACTAAATACCCGTTCCCTGCTGAAGTCGAGACCATTTTAAAGAGTAGTTGCTATGATTGCCACAGTAATCAGACAACCTACCCATGGTATGCGGAGATCCAGCCTGTAGCTGCCTGGTTAGCCAACCATGTTGCGGAAGGTAAAAGAGAACTCAATTTTTCGGAGTTCACCAAGCGGCGCGTTGCCGTGCAGAACCACAAGTTTGAGGAAATCATGGATAACGTCAAAGAAGGCGAAATGCCCCTTAATTCGTACACCTGGATCCATCGCAATGCCGCTTTGTCAGCTCAACAACGAGAAACGATTGTTTCATGGGCTCAAGCTAATATGGATTCTTTAAAAGTACAGTATCCGGCAGATAGTCTTGTTTTGCGTCGCAAGCCAAGGTAGTTCCAATACATCCAATCCAATCATACTCATGCAAAAACTTAATTCCTTCCGTAGCAGGACAATATTGTTCGGAACCCTTTTCGCCGCGCTGCTTCCGCTCGCGCTCTTTGCTCAATATCCAACTGGAGGGAGGCCTCCCGGACCAGGTGGCAATCCTGCCCAAATGAATATCGGTCGTTTTTACGGTAAAGTGATAGACGAAACTACGGGAGAACCCGTAGCCTATGCTTCTGTACAATTGATAGGAATGCAGTTCGATACCGTAAGTCGCAAGATGAAAGAAGGGGTAATTGCGGGCCAATTGACCCATGAAAACGGCGAATTTAGCCTTGAAAAATTGCCTGTCCGGGGAGAATTTACCCTGAAGATCAATTATTTAACCTATACTTCCTTTGAAAAAAAGGTTTCCTTTGGTATACCTGGAGGAAAGCCCGGCGGCGGTCCCGGCGGTAATCCTGGAGGCGGCAAACCCGCTGGCAATATGGGAGCAATGGCTGGTGCGGTGGACAAAGACCTGGGCAATATCAAAATAGGAGCTTCATCCAAATTACTGAAAGAAGTAGAGGTCGTCGGTGAAGTCAGCAAAGTTACCCTTGCGCTGGACAAAAAAGTCTACCGCGTAGACAAAGACAATATTGCAGCCGGGGGTACCGCGGAAGATGCCCTGAAAAATGTGCCTTCACTCAATGTAGACATTGACGGCAACCTCACCATGCGCAGTGCTGCGCCACAGCTCTTTGTAGACGGTAGACCCACTAACCTCACCCTCGATCAAATACCCGCAGATGCTATTGATAATGTAGAAGTCATATCCAATCCATCAGCCAAATACGATGCCTCTGGTGGCGGAGCTGGTATCGTGAATATTGTGCTTAAAAAAGAACGGCGTGTTGGATACAATGGCTCTGTCAGGGGTGGATTAGATATGCGTGGAAAATTCAATCTGGGTGGAGATTTCAATGCCCGTCAGGGGAAAATAAATGCTTTTGCAGGGCTGAATTTCAATCAGCGACGCTCCCTTGGTATGGGCGGTACAGATCGCTTCAACCTACCGATTGAAGGGCAGGCATATCGTCCGGTGACCAATATTTTCCAGGATAACGATTCTGAGAACAATGGATTCTTTTCGACCGGTCGGGCGGGAATCGATTGGTTTATCAACAACAGAAATACCATTACTTTCAGTGGTAATATTCATGGCGGTGAAATGGTTAATGAAGACATTATTGACATTCATACCGATTCACTAAAAAGTGGCAGCACATCTGGACGCAGTGATGCTGTGCGGAATTCAAGCAGCAAACGCCAATTCACCAATTATGGGAGTCAGGTCTCCTACAAACACCTTTTCCCAAAGGAAGGCAAAGAATGGACCGCAGATGCCAACTTAAACGGCAGCCGATCGAATAACGAATCCTATTTCAACACCACTTATCTGAACGCTACAAATTTGGCTTCCAGTCAAAAACAGACTGGAAATGGAAGCAATGAGTTCTTTACCCTACAGACTGATTTCGTAAATCCTTTGGGAAATGGACTGAAAATGGAATTGGGAGCAAGGGCTGCTATTCGAAATTTTCGCAGTGAAAATGCCAATTTTCAGGACTCTCTGGCAGATGGTCAGTATTACCCGGCTCCTGGATTTGCAGACCGATACCAATATTATGACCAGGTTTATGCAGGTTATGGCACTTTTAGCCAATCCTTTAAAAAATGGGGCTACCAGATTGGGATGCGGGCAGAAAGTTCACAATACACTGGCAAGCTGCTTGATATTGATTCTACTTTTAATGTAGATTACCCACTGGAACTATTCCCAAGTGTTTTTCTCACGTATAAACTAAATCAGGATGATCAAATTCAGCTCAGCTTTACCCGGCGAATCAACCGTCCTAATTTCTTTCAGCTAATTCCATACACAGACTTTTCTGACTCACTCAACCTTTCGCGTGGAAATCCAAACCTGGCCCCTGAATTTACCAATGCGCTGGAAATCAATTATCAAAAAGTCTTTTCTAAAAAACATAATATCCTGATTTCAGCCTACTACAAACGGACCAGCAATCTTATTACGCGCTATATTTCTCAGGAATATGATCCGGAACTTTACCCTGATACCGTGATTATTTCGACGTATCAAAATGCCAATTCCAGTCAGGCTTATGGCATGGAGTTTACCTCCAAAAACAGTTTTTGGAAAATGCTTGAATTGACCACAAACCTCAATTTATACAACTCGGTCATAGATGCAAGCAATATCCAGGCAGGACTTGAAAATCAACAATTTACCTACTTGTTTAAAGAAAATATCAGCCTTAAGTTTCCAAAAAACTATACCTTTCAGGTGAATGGTTCTTATCAAAGCAGAACCGCGTATGATACTGGTGGCGGCGGTGGTGGCCGTGGGGGGCATGGCGGCGGCGGCGGCGGTTGGGGTGGCTCTGCCAGCTCAGCACAAGGCTATACCATCCCTGTGTGGTATGTTGATGTTTCATTACGCAAAGACTTCTGGAAACGAACGGCAAGTCTTACCCTAAGTATGCAGGATATTTTTCGCTCCCGCCGTACCGGTTCACACACAGAATCGGCCTATTTCACCCAGGATACCTGGCGTCAACGTGATGCACAATTGGTGCGTTTGAATTTCTCGTACCGGTTTGGCAAGTTTGATGTGTCGTTGTTTAGAAGAAAGAATAACCGAATGGAAATGGATGGAATGGAAGGGGGATGATCCGCTTTGAAGTAGCAATGCTCCCCAAATCCATTAGGCGCTTAAAATTTCTGATGTGGCGGTCCAATTTTTCCTTCCTCTGCGTTGTTCGTCGGTTACAATATCCTGCATTGAGCCCTACTCACGCCTTGATGAAGGAAAAATTTGCCTCTCCAATTCATGGGACATTAATTGGACGCGGCACTAGTGCCGCGTCCGGCCATTAAGGTGTGAATATGGCGGTCTGATTTTTCCTTTCTCTGCGTTGTTCGTCGGTTAAAATGTCCCGCATTGCGCCCTTCTCACGCCTTGATAAAGAAAAAATTTGCCTCCCCAATTCATACCTTA
>CANJPT010000083.1 GCA_947476195.1 Lewinellaceae bacterium
ACCCAATGACTTAATGACAAATAAACATTTCATATGAAACAATCAGTCCTCCTCTTACTCCTGTTGCCCACATTTCTTTGCGGACAAAACTTTTCCATTAGCCCTGCAAATCCCAAAGCAGGCGATATGATCCGGCTCGAAATTGACCTTTCGAAAAGCAAACTTCGCAATGCTGAAGACCTTGAAATGGTTGTGTTGGAATATGCCAATGGCAAAGTTGCTACTACCGAGGCTGCCAGTATGCGTATGGGTGACAAATTGATTGGAATTTTCACCCTTAGCCCGGATGCAAAATCTGCATGCGCAGGTCTGCGTGAAAACGATGAAAGTTGGGAAAACAATAGCGGAGAAGGGTATTTTATAAATATCCAGGACGCTTCGGGAAAACCTAATCCTGAAGGTATGGTAGCAACTGCGATACTTTATAGGGATTTTGGGGGGCTATTGAACCTAAACCGGACCCCTAGCGTCTCCTATGGACTTATGAATCAGGCTTTTACAACGCAGCCGGATTTAAAAAGAAAATATTCCTCCGCTTATATCAATACCTTGATGGCTGTCAAAAAAGGGGAGGATGGAAAGAAAGAAGCAATGGCCATCCTTGCTGAATTTGAGGCAGATCCGAAGGCTACTGAGGATGAGCTTACCTACGCAGCTCGTTTTTACGAACGAAATGCCGATGCGGAACACAGTAAGGTCATCAAAGAAAAAATTCGCACTTCGTTCCCAATGGGTAGTTTGGTAAAACAGGAAAAACGCCGTGCCATTCAGAACGAACCCGATTTAGCTAAGGCAGAAGAAATGCTTGTTGCATATTCAAGTGCTTTTCCACCTCAAACTGACGAAGAAAAACAGGCCGTTACGATGATTCATGCCAATGTTGCAAATAAGATGGCAGACAGCGGAGATTGGCTAAGTTTTCGGTCAATTGCAGCAAAACTCCCGGCTGCAGATCGTGCAAGTACCTACAATAATCTCGCCTGGGAACTTGCTGAAAAAGGAGAGAACATGGAAGAAGCCCGCAATCTTTCCGCGATAGCAGTTGACTGGGCAAGAAAAGAGATTTCTAACCCTACCACAGCAAAACCGCTATTCAGCACCAACAAAGCCTGGATTGAACAACGCAAGCAAACTTTCGCGATGTACGGTGATACCTACGGCGTGATTCTTAGCAAATCCGCAGATGCCATTGGCGCAGCGGCACTACAGGCTGAAGTTGTTGAAGTCACCAAAGGCAAAGAAGCTGAAATGAACGAACGGTATACCACCTATCTTGAAGCAGCGGGTGCACCAGATCTGCGTTACCGATTGGAAGGCTTCATCCTGAGTGGCCATGCTACGGCTAAAATGAAGGAGCAGTTTAAAATAAAGTATCTGGCGGAGGATAAAACGGATGCTGGAGCAACGGCGTATCTCGGAAAATTAGAATTGGTCGCAAAAGCGTCGAAACAGAAAGAATTGGTTGCGAAAATGCTCAATGAAACCGCCGCAGGATTCAATCTCGTGAACCTCGAAGGAAAATCCCTTAGTCTTGAAAGTCTTCGGGGTAAGGTAGTCGTTGTAGATTTTTGGGCTACCTGGTGCGGTCCTTGCAAGGCTTCTTTTCCTGGCATGCAAATGGCGGTAAATAAATATAAGAATGATCCCGGGGTTGCTTTTGTCTTTATTGATGCCTGGGAGAAAGGCACAGACAAAGCAAAGAATGCAGCTGACTTTATAGCTGGCAAGGGATATACCTTTAATGTACTTTTGGATAACGAAGACAAGGTAATTTCGTCTTATGGCGTGTCTGGCATCCCAACAAAATATGTAATAGATGGCAAAGGAAAGATTCGTTTCAAAGCCATCGGTTTTGAAGGAAGTGATGAAGGACTAGCCGAAGAACTTAGCCTGATGATCGAAGCGGCACGAATACAGCCTTAATTAATCACCTGTTAATCAGTCAAAATTCTATAATGCTCCATAACTGGTTCAAAGATCTGGTCGAACGGCATGCCTTTGGTGTATGTCAATACTTAGGCGAACGCATGCGTGTTGCCCCTGCAGAAGTGCGTAAATACTTTATTTACACTTCTTTTATCGGCATGGGCTCGCCGCTCATCGTCTATCTGTTTGTAGCGTTTTGGATGAATGTACGGCGGTATATCCGCCGTGGGCGGAACGAGATTTATAACTAAGTCAAGCCAACCCAATCAGCAAATTCATCCAGGTTCCACGCATTTCCCACGGCAAACTCACCAATGGCCGTACGTCTTAGATCGCTTAAATAAGCACCACTTCCGGCAGCTTGACCAAGGTCGTTTGCCAGCGAACGGATGTATGTCCCTTTGCTGCAAACAACCTTAAAATCAATCTGTAAGCCCTCTGGATAATTCGGGTGAAGCATAATATCCGAGCCTTTTTTACTGGCGATAATCGCGCCTTCCAGACCCGGCGTTACAGGACGCAGGTCACCCTGCAACTCAAAAGAGGAAACATGAACCGGCCTATGGGGCATTTCAACTTCCTGGCCGGTTCTGGCATTTTTATAAAGTCGCCTGCCATCTACTTTTATGGCTGAAAAGATCGGTGGGACCTGTAAAATATCTCCCAGAAATTGAAGCCTGGAAGTCTCTAATAGATCTTTGGTCAAATGGGCGGTTGGAAATGGTGTATCGGGTGCTTTTTCAAGATCAAACGATGGCGTTGTTGCGCCAAAAGTGATCGTACCGGTATAGGTTTTCGGCATCGCCTGAAACTCCTCGATCCTTTTAGTATATGCTCCAACACAAAGAATGAGTAAGCCAGTAGCGAGCGGATCCAGCGTTCCTGCATGCCCGACTTTGATTTTTTTGTTGCCTGTTTTGCGTGCAAGAAGATAACGGACCTTATTCACCGCGCCAAAGGAAGTCCAGGCCAATGGTTTATCAATTAAAAAAACAGCACCTTTAGGAAACGTATCAGGGAAGGCTTGTCCCGGGGAAATCACAGTTAGCATGGCGCAAAGATAAAAAGGAAAGCACTTGATTAGCGGTCCAAATATCTAAGCGTATAGATCATCCCGACATTTCGTCATCTTCATTCAAAATGAACCGACAATTTGACTGCCATAGGCTGGAATGACTGCCATTTTTTCAACAAATTTCCATTGGCCGGAAATTTGAATAATGTCTCACAAACCACAAATCAAGCGCTTAGAAAATCTACAGTCCTTTTCAACCAAACATATCTCAAGCCAACCTTCACCATCCAAAACTGTAAATTATTTTGTGTTGGGGATTTTTCCTTCAAAAAATCCCCAACACAAAATAATTCCCCTCTAAAAAATGACCTACGATAATTTCACCATCAAAGCCCAGGAGGCCATCCTCCAAGCCCAGCAAATTGCGGCAGGCTATGAACAGCAAAGTGTTGATACCGGGCACCTTTTAAAAGGGATGCTCAATGTTGACGACTCCATTACTGACTTCCTATTGAAAAAAACAGGGGTAAATATTCCTGTTTTCACAGAGCAATTGGAGAAACTTATTTGGGAAACACCCAAAGTACAAGGTGCTGACAAACAATACCTTACCAACGAAGCAAACAAAGCCATCGCCGCCGCTAAAACCCTTTTGAAGGATTTTAGCGATGAATATATCTCGCTTGAATTGCTTTTGTTGGGTGTGGTCAAAGGCAGTGACAAAGCAGCTCGACTGCTTCGTGAAAATGGCGCAACATTCGATGCACTTAGCGCAGCGGTTAAGGAACTCAGAAAAGGACGAAAAGTGACTGAGCAGACGGCTGATAACGTTTACAATGCGCTTCAGAAATATGCCGTCAATCTTACCGAAATGGCAGAAAACGGCAAGCTAGACCCTGTTATCGGGCGGGATGAAGAGATCCGCAGGGTGCTCCATATCCTAAGCCGCCGTAAGAAAAACAATCCGGTTATCATTGGTGACCCTGGCGTTGGTAAGACGGCCATCGTGGAAGGCATTGCCTGGCGGATAGTCAAACAGGACATGCCCGAAACCCTTGCGGGAAAGAAGATCTTCAGCCTTGATATGGCTTCCCTAATTGCCGGAGCTAAGTATAAGGGCGAATTTGAAGAGCGCCTGAAGGCCGTTATTAAAGAAGTGGTAGACTCCAATGAACAGGTCATTTTGTTTATTGATGAAATCCATACACTTGTCGGCGCAGGTGGCGGCCAGGGAGCCATGGATGCTGCCAATATTTTAAAGCCCGCCCTGGCACGGGGAGAACTGCGCACCATTGGCGCAACCACGCTGGATGAATACCAGAAATATTTTGAGAGCGATAAGGCACTCGAACGTCGTTTCCAAGCGGTATATGTTGATGAACCAAGCGTGGAAGACACCATTAGTATTTTGCGCGGTATCCGCGAGAAATACGAGAACTACCACAAGGTTCAAATCCTGGATGAGGCACTTATTGCTTCCGCAGAGCTATCGCACCGCTATATTTCAGAAAGAAAATTGCCGGACAAAGCCATTGACCTGATTGATGAGGCCAGCGCTAAGCTTCGTATGGAGCTTGATTCTGTACCAGAAGACGTGGACAAGCTTGACCGCCAAATGCGGCAGTTAGAGATCGAGCGGGAGGCCATTAAGCGCGAAAAAGACTCCAAAAAACTAGACACTTTGAATATGCAGATCCAGGATCTGCGCGAAAAACTGGATAATCTTCGTGCAAAATGGACCTCTGAAAAAGAAATCGTGGAGGCGATTCAAACGAGCAAGCAGAAATTGGAAGAGCTCCATATTCAATACCAACGTGCCGAACGGGAGGGTAATCTTGAAGTGGCTTCCAAAATCAAATATCAGGAAGTTCCAGCCCGCGAGGCTATGCTGAAGGCCGCTGAAGAGAAGCTTGCATCTCTGGCACCAGAAAACCGGATGACGACTCAAATCGTTACATCTAATGATATTGCAGAAGTAGTGGCACGTTGGACTGGCATTCCACTGGCTAAAATGATGCGCGGCGAACGGGAACGGCTCCTGCACCTGGAGTCTGAAATGCACCAGCGGGTGGTTGGTCAGGATGAGGCCGTGACGGTTGTTGCAGATGCCGTCAGACGTAGTCGTGCCGGCTTGAGTGATCCAGACAAACCCATTGGATCATTCATCTTTTGCGGACCAACGGGGGTGGGAAAAACCGAATTGGCAAAAGCGCTCGCAGATGTACTTTTTGACGATGAAAAAGCCATCACAAGGATTGATATGAGTGAATACCAGGAGAAACACAGTGTTTCCCGTCTCGTAGGTGCTCCTCCTGGGTATATTGGATATGATGAGGGTGGACAATTGACTGAAGCAGTACGTCGTCGACCCTATTCAATCGTGTTGCTGGATGAAATTGAAAAAGCACACCCTGATACCTTCAATATTCTTTTACAAGTTCTCGACGATGGCCGACTGACTGACAATAAAGGCCGCACAGCCAATTTTAAGAACACGATTATTATCATGACCTCTAACCTGGCCAGCGACCGAATTATGGATGCGTTCGATGGTTATAAGGAATTGACAGACAAACGAAAAAATGAGGTTTTTGAAAAAGCAAAATCAGAAGTTATGGATGCGCTCAAAATGAACCTACGTCCAGAATTTCTTAATCGTGTAGATGAAGTAGTGGTTTTTCACCCCTTGCAAAAAGATCAGATGTCTTTGATCCTCAATATCTTAATGAAAGATATCACTGAGATGCTGACAAAACAGGAACTTCAACTTGATATCACGAACAGTGCTGCTGGCCTTTTGGTAGAGCACGGCTTTGATCCTCAGTTTGGCGCTCGTCCGCTCAAACGAACCTTACAACGAGAGCTGATCAATGAATTAGCCAAACACCTGCTCGCAGGCGAATACCAAAAAGGTGATACTGTGTTGATTGATGCTGATGTAACTGGCTTGATTTTTGGCCGTAAAAGTGTAGTGGATGGGAAAGTAGTTGTCTCCAAAAAATTAAAAGCAATTTAACGCATTCAGTCTATCCAAATAAAAGGACCGGATTGCAGCTATTAAATGCCGCAATTCGGTCCTTTTATTTACTAAATAACGGCTTTATGCATTGGTTTTCAAGGCATAATGACCATATTCAGTCGGAGCAACCTTTAATTTTGTGTTGCGGAAATTTGAAATGAACTTTCGAAAAATAACACAATTACCTCGTCAATTGCTCTGGGCAATCGTCATGGAAGGTGTAGGAACGAGCAAAATGGTACACACCTATGCCCGGCATGGGACAGGAAAGCTGAACCTGACTCCTGTGCACCTCCACCCTACCCCGGAAGAGTTGGAGGTTGCCGCCGAGCAATTAAAAGACATTCCCCGTTCTTTGATATTTATAGTTGTCTTTTTGATCCCTGTACCAGGATTTGTAGGAGGATATGCCCTGATTGCGATCGCTGCAGAAAAATGGATGGGAAACAAAATAAAACTATTGCCAACCAGATTTCGACCTTTCCTGATTCCAACTGACCATTTGGGAAGCTGATTCTGAAAGGATTTTCGCCGCTGGTTCTTTCCTCGTTACTTAGCGTAGTTTTGCAGTCTAATTTGCAACAATGAAGTTTCGGGAAATTACAAAATTACCGCGTAAAATGGTCTGGGCGATGGTCATGGAGGGGGTAGAGACCACCCGCATGGTAAAAGTATTTGCCCGCCTTGGGACTGGCAAATTACGCCTTACCCCGTCGCACCGAAATCCAACTCCGGAGGAAATTCGGGAGGCTGTAGAGCAGTTGAAAGATATCCCAAGATTCCTTCCTTTTTTTATTATTGTAGTGGTGCCAGTACCTGGTATAGCGGAGGGGTATGTTGTGGTAGCACTTACCCTAGAACGGTGGTTGGGTGATCGAATGAAATTATTGCCGAGTCAGTTTCGGCATTTGTTAAAATCGGAGGATACTACATCGGAAAAAACGCATCCTCCACATGCCTGATCTCCAACACTTTCCCTTCCCGAAGAATGACCGCCACCACATCAAACCTGATTTCCCAGGCATAATCAATAGACTCCATATAGGCACCTGCTGCGCGAACCAACATATCCTGCTTTTTTGCATCTACAGCTTCCTCAGGTCCTCCATATCCAGAACCTTCACCTGTCCGAGTTTTTACTTCTACAAAAGCCAGAATCTCCTCTTCGGTCCAGGCAATGATGTCTACCTCGGCCCGGCCAGAGCGCCAATTGCGTTCCACTATTCGCCAGCCCATTTGTTCTAAAAATTCGGCAGCTGCTGTTTCGCCAAGGAGACCAGTATCCAGGTGTTTTGCCATGATTATTTATAGGTTATCCTATTACTAACTCTCCGTACAAATCAAATTCCTCTGCCCCAATAATCCGAACATCAGCAAAGTCACCCAATCTAACGTAATTGTTTTTAGCAAGCACGAGCACCTCATTATCGACCTCCGGCGAATCTGCTTCCGTACGGCCGATAAAATATTTACCTTCTTTGCGGTCAAATAAAGTGCGGAGCACAAGCCCGATTTTAGCCTCGTTTTTGCGCAGCGAAATTTCCTGCTGTACTTCCATGAGTCTTTGGGCACGCTCTGCTTTCACTTCTGCAGGGATATCATCCGGCAAATCATAAGCACGGGTACTTTCTTCGTGAGAATACTGGAATACGCCCACCCGTTCAAATTCCTGCTTGCGTACGAAGTCCAAAAGACTTTCAAAATCTTCCTCCGTTTCGCCAGGGTGGCCTACTAAAAAAGTGGTTCTAATAGCTATTCCAGGCACTTTTTCGCGAATCGTATCTAACAATGCTTCCGTTTCGACGCGGGTAATTTGGCGACGCATTGCTTCCAACACGGGATCACTGACGTGTTGAAGTGGAATATCCAGGTAATTACAGATCTCTTTCCGTTCCGCAATGGCATCCAGTATTTCCAATGGAAACTTGCTGGGATACGCATAGTGGAGGCGGATCCATTCAATACCCTCCACATCAGCCAAGGCATGAAGCAAGCGGGGTAGCTCACGGGTTTTGTATAGATCCAGACCATAATAAGTCAATTCCTGCGCAATGAGTAAGAGCTCTTTCACTCCGCGACTGGCCAGATTTTTGGCTTCCATAACCAACTCTTCCACTGGACGGCTTATGTGTTTGCCACGCATAAGCGGGATGGCACAGAAAGCACAGGTGCGATTGCAGCCTTCCGAGATTTTGAGGTAAGCGTAATGTGGGAGTGTCGTGATCTGGCGGGAACCGAGGAGCTCATGTTTGTAATCTGCCTCCAGCCTCGCAAGCAATGCCGGCATTTCAAGCGTTCCAAAAAAAGCGTCGACTTCCGGAATTTCTGCCTCCAGGTCGTCTTTGTAGCGCTGGGAGAGGCAACCAGTCACATAAAGCTTGTCTATACCACCCTCACGCTTGATATTTGCATATTCTACGATGGTATCGATACTTTCTTTTTTTGCCACGTCAATAAACCCGCAGGTATTGACGATCACCACATTAGCATCACTTTCTTCCTTTTCGTGGGTTACCTCATAATCATTGCCACGCAACTGAGTAATGAGGTTTTCACTATCTACGAGGTTCTTGGAACATCCGAGTGTGATGACGTTTATTTTGTCTGGTCTAAATGCTTTTGTCTTCATAACGAAGGGCAAAGGTCGATAAATAATGGCGAATATGACATTGAAAACAAGCGAGATACTCAATGTGCCAAAATACGCTCCCGCAAAAGTGAAGTAAACTTCTCTTCTCCAAAATCAGCAGGATTCACCCGCCCCATTTGGGGAGCTGAACAAGCATCCTTCGTGAGATAGATCTTCCCATCCAATTGCCAAACCAATGCGTCCAGTTTTTTGATCAGCTCAAATATTCCACGGGTGCGGGGGAAGTCCAAGGCCAGGGAATAGCCTTGAATTGGGAAGGAATGAATGGCTTCTGGCGGACGTTCTCCATGACGCTTAAGCACCGTAAGGAATGGAACCTCTTGGCTTTTTCGGATCGTTTCTAACACCTGTCGCATGCCTGCAAATGAATTAATTTCTGGTAGGCAAAACTGATATTGAACCAATCCACGTTTACCATAGAAGCGATTCCAGTTTTGCAAGGCATCCAATGGATAAAAATACTTGTCCAAAGTGACGACCTCTTCTTCCTTTCGTTTTTTGTTGAAAAAAAAGTGATTATGGGCACGGATACTGAGTGGATTGAGCAGCCAGGAAGGGGCATAAAACGGAACATTGCGTTTGGGAGCCTCTGAAAAAACCAGCGGATTGGTAGGGGTACGGGCTTGTTGGTGTTCGGCAAAAAATACCGTACCCCGCCAATGTTTGCTCGTGCAATCCACCCATCCAGCGGCATAAGGCCAGGCACGGTTTGCTTCAAAAGCACTAAGAAGTCCGTCAAGATCTTTAGCCATCACTGTTTTTTGTAGCATGGTTGTGGAGGTGATTTTCAAGAGCTGAAATCTGGCTGAAAGCACCACTCCTGTCCAACCCATGCCTCCACAACTTTGCCAAAAAAGTGTTGTGTTTTCATTCCGTGAACAACACTTTATTTCGCCTGAGGCGGTCATTAATTCAAAGGAAATCAAATGCTTTGAAAAGCAGCCGGCATTTGGGTGATTTTTGCCATGTACATCAGAGGCGATGGCGCCACCCACCGTAATTTCCTTAATTCCGGGAGTAACCTGGAAAAACCACCCCGCAGGGACAAGGACCTTTAAAAGGTCGCCCAATAGTGCCCCGGCTTCACATTCTATCACCCCGTTTTCTGTATCAAAGCTTAGTACTTGATTCAAGCGCAGGGTAGAGAGTACCTTAGGAGCCAGTGAAGCATCTCCATAACTTTTACCATTCCCCCTAGCGATAACTTGTTCATTTTCAAATATTACCGCACGCACCCCTACCCTATCAGCTGGTGCTAATATTTCAGCTTTACAGCGAGGATAATTGGCCCAGCCTGCAAGAGATTTGGTACTTTTTTTTAGAATGGTTGACATATTTGTCGAAGTAAAGTGGTGTCTGAAAGGGCGTAGTAGGTGGTTGGGTATTGGGAGAAATACAGTACATACGGTGCGAACTGATTTTTTTCAAGCGGTTTATCCGGCAATTCTTCTGGCAAGCTTGTAATTCCCAAGCGGTAAATTTTCAATATTAGAGGTTCGGTTTGATTGCTTAATGTAAGGTTTATTTGAGCAAAAATGGTCTTGTTAGCATGGCTCTCATCAAATAAATCCGCGAAGGGTAATTTTTTGAGTCCGGAAATTTTTTTGAGCCATTGTTGGACACTTTCATTCGGAACAGCTTGAACCAGTGCAGCAGATTGCCAATTTCCAATGGAATCATTTTTTTGAAAAGAAAGGCTATCTATGTTCTGTCCAAAAACAGAAAAATGCTGCACAGCTTCAGCTTCAAACTTTACAACTGCCGCATTGCGAAAATCCATCAGTGTTTTTGAAAAAACTGCCCGTAATTGGTTCTCCACCAAGTAAATACCCTTATGCCTCGGCAATCGGACGAACGTTGAGGGCTGGCTGTTTTCGATTGTTTCCCAGCCGATGCTCAATTGTTCAGTGGGTGCATGAGCATAGTATATGATAATTTCAATGGCCGTAGACCTGCTAAATCCTAAAGTATCAGGCTGATCCGTTTTGGCAATACGCACGGAGCGGAGATCTGCTAATACCGCGAGCATCATTTGGGCAACCTTAGGCGGCACTTTTGCACTGCGATCCTGCTGCTCTGCCAGCCAGCCAGCATCGTTGCGAACCAACACGAGTCCAGACTGCCCAGGCACTGAAATATCCATTCGCCGCACTTCTACTGTGTCGACGGGCAGGAGCTTAGTATGGAAAAAAGTAGCATTTTTCCACGGTGCCTGACGGACGGCTAGACCAACTAGTAAGGTGAGCAGAAAAAGTAGGACAAGGTGCTTGTTTTTCATAAAATACAGGGTTTTGAGGCCGCCGCCGCAAATTTAGAACCCGCATACTAGTCGCCGAACTTCTTCAAACCAGGTAACCCCAAGGAGTTCTTTAACCCGGTTATAGTCTTTACAAGCTTCTTCGCGACGATTTTGATTCATATTTGTGGTGCCACGATAATAAAGCAACTCGCAATTGTTCGGTTGAAGCGCAATAGCTTCGTTCCATTTCTGTATGGCTTCCTCTGGCTTTTCCTGTTCCAGCAAGGTGGCGCCTTCATCTGCCAAAATCATGGCTTGATCAAATTTTGTATTAATATTCGCACATCCTTGGTACGTTGATTTGAAAACAACGCGCAGGGGAATTGTAGCTTTTACTGCTTTACCACCATATTCTGCAGGAATCCACATTCCGGCGCTTTTGCGAACAAGCCGTAATGCTTCAAATTGAAAATCCATACCTAAATTATTGAAATCCAATTGGTTGGTCACCTTAAGGGTCCCATCCGTTTGGATAATAGCAGCCATTTCAATGATACCGGTTTTGCAACTATCATCCCAGCTTACAGGATAATCAAGCTGATTCAAAACGAATTTCATCAAAGAATCAACGCCTCCTTTAAAGTTAGGGCTTTTTTCAAAAACGGTATAAATGGTATCCCCATCGACAGAAACATAGTAAGGTAATGCTTCTTGTAATCTGAATCGAATAGGCAAAGCATGCCTTACCCGTACTGGTTTTCCAGACAGCATGCCTGCTTGCCAGTGTAGTCCTGCCTCATCAAGGGCTCTTAACACCCTAAGCGCTTCTGCACCGCAGCCACCGCCAATATCCTTGAGTAGTTTAAGGTTGGTCATGCGACCAGTACTTGGCTCTACAACACAGGAGACTACGACCGAACCTTGGATATTGTTCGTACGGGCTTCCTCAGGATAGCGAATATTTGCTGCAAGAATGCTAAAAAATTGAGATTCTGCACATTGTCGGATGCTGTCGGCATCTGCATTCCAACCTGGATGCCGTTCGGGAATACAGTTTTTCAGCAAAGGAAATGGCATAACATCCGCGACATCGTAGATCGAGGTATCAATGGCCGTTTGTGCCGTTATAAAAAGAGAAAAAAAGCAGAGCGAAAGTGTTACTATGTAAGATTTCATGTCGAAAAATGATTCGGTGCGAAGGTATTGTAAAAGTTCGGCACGTTTTTTTTCAGGCATAAATAGCTGCGAAAGGGAGGGGTCTTTTTTTAGCTATACTCATATTAACTTTGAACCAGATAAAAGTGCTAAATTCCCTATCTTTGCCAACTTCATATGAAAAATCTTCTCATTATAGGCGCCGGGCGCTCCGCAACAGCACTAATAAATTATATTCTTGAAGAGGCAAGAAAGCACAATTTTTACGTCACCGTATCGGACGCAGATATTGAATCGGCTCGCCAAAAAGTGAGCGACCACTCCCACGGGCGAGCCATTTGGCTTGACGCATCCAAACCTAATGACCGCCGCGAGATCATCGCCCGTCATGATGTAGTTGTTTCACTACTTCCTCCACAAATGCACCTGGAAGTAGCCCAGGATTGCATCGCTTTAGGCAAGCACATGGTGACCGCAAGCTACGTCAGTAAGCAAGTATTCCGATTGGGTGATGAAGCCCGACAGCGCGCACTCGTTTTTATGAATGAAATCGGACTTGACCCTGGTATTGATCACATGAGCGCGATGCAACGAATCCACCAAATCAAAGCAAAAGGAGGCAAAATCACAGCGTTTCATTCCTATACAGGCGGTCTGGTAGCTCCTGAAAGTGACGATAATCCATGGCACTACAAGTTTAGTTGGAACCCACGAAACGTGGTACTCGCAGGCCAGGGTACTGCACAGTTCTTGGAAGATGGCAAGTTGAAATATATCCCATATCGCCGCCTATTTCGGCAGTATAGACTGGTAAACATTCCTAATATGGGGAAATATGAAGTATACGCAAACCGCGATTCTCTACTTTACAGAGAGGCTTACGGACTTCAAAATATCCGCACGCTTTTCCGTGGAACCATCCGTCACCAGGGTTTTTGTGACGCCTGGAACGCACTGGTTCGGATTGGTCTTACAGATGCTACTTTCCCCATTGTGGATAGCGACACGCTGACCTATCACGACCTTATGGAGGCATTTCTTGGCATTAGCCAACATACGGGATCGGTTAAGGATCGAATGGCAAAAATGATCGAAACCGACCCTGATAGTGATATCATGAAGAAATTGGAGTGGCTGGGGCTATTCAGCAAACGCCGTATCAAAGTAAAAGATGCGACTCCTTCGCTCATTCTCGAAAGCCTTCTCTTAGAAAAATGGGCGCTAAACCCAAAAGACAAAGACATGATCATCATGCAACACGTCTTTGAGTATGAGCTGCAGCGGAAAAAGCATAAGTTGACGTCTACCCTGATTATGAAAGGGGATGATAGTTCGAATACGGCTATGTCGCGCCTTGTCGGTTTGCCGCTGGGCATTTTTGTCAAACTCTTGATGCTGGGTAAAATCTCCACCACAGGGGTCAATATTCCGACCATGCCAGAGGTGTACGAGCCAGTGATGGCTGAATTAGAGGAATATGGGGTGAAGTTTATTGAACAAGAGGACTGAACAGGTGTTTTGGTAGTCAGGTGACTGTTTCGGTGGATTTTGATACTTAAAATCCACTAATCACCATTCAACATTCCACTAATTCGCCCCAACATGCTCGGTTTCCGTTTTAGCGATTATACACCAGATCCGAATCAATCCACGTTTGATCGGCTATTCAAGATCTTCCAGGAGCTCATGCTCTATACCTCTGGAGATGTTTATGAAGCTTTGTCCTGGCTCAATGAACTCGATCGGGAGTACAAACTCACGACCGATGCGTATGGAATGGGGGACTTTATCAATGAACTGAAGGAAAAAGGCTATATCCGACCAGATGGTGAGGCAGAAGGCGGAATGGGGCCTACGTCGAAACTAGAAATCAGCCTGCGACAAAAAAGTCTTGATGATATTTTCGGTGACTTGAAAAAAGCAAAAACAGGCCAGCATAATACCGGCAGTATCGGACGAGGAGATGAACATACATCCGATGTGAAGCCTTATGAATTTGGCGACTCGCTTGAAAATATTGCCGTTACCAATTCACTGCAAAACGCTTATATCAATCATGGGATTGATGAATTTAGCCTGACACAAGAAGATTTGGAAGTACATGAAACGTATTTTCAAAGCCAAATGTCATCGGTGCTGATGATAGACATATCCCACTCCATGACGCTTTATGGGGAAGATCGAATCACGCCTGCAAAGAAAGTGGCACTTGCCTTGGCCGAGTTCATTCGCACCCGTTTCCCTAAAGATACCCTTGACATTATTGTGTTTGGAGATGATGCCTGGCCGATTGAGCTAAAGGACCTACCCTACCTGACCAATGGCGAATACCATACCAATACGGTTGCAGGATTAGAGTTGGCGCTTGACATCCTGAAAAAGCGTCGGAATCCAAATCGACAGATATTCATGGTGACCGATGGGAAACCAACCTGCCTGAAAATCGGGAAGAACTATTATAAAAACTCTTTTGGACTTGATCGAAAAATTATCAACCGCTGCCTGAGTCTTGCACTACGCTGCAAAAAAATGGGGATTCCAATCACTACCTTTATGATTGCACGGGATCCGTACCTGATGCGTTTTGTAGAGTCTTTTACCCAAACGAACAATGGAACGGCCTTTTATTCCAGCCTTTCTGGCCTGGGGTCGTTTGTGTTAGAGAACTACAAAAAAAGGAAGAAGAAGTAATTGGTATTATGTCTTCGGAACCAGTCCAAGCTTTATCCCTTCCGCTATCATTCGCTGGAAAGCCGCATCATAATCATTGGTAATCTCACCTTCCAGGATTGCCTCGCGCAATGCAGCCTTGATTGTACCTACTGACCTTGAAGGTTGAATAGCGAAGGTTTCCATGATGATTTCACCCGTGATGGGTGGTTGCCAAAGTCGAAGTCTATCGGCCTGATTCACTAAAGCCATGCGCTCCTTTAAGTACTCATAACCCTCCAGATATCGCCGCATTTTCTGCGGGTTCTTCGTCGTAATATCGGATTCACAAAGTTTCATCAGGTCTTCAATATCAGGACCTGCGTCAAACAAGAGACGTCGAACCGCAGAGTCGGTTACCTGCTCCTTGGTCAGTGAAATGGGCCGAAGATGAAGTAGCACCATTTTTTGCACGAATTCCATTTTGGAATCAAGTGGCAATCTCATCTCCCGAAATATCTTAGGAACCATTTTCGCCCCCAACCATTCGTGCCCATGGAATGTCCAGCCACCTGCCTCTTTGTCAAACTTTTTGGTGGCCGGTTTGGCTATATCGTGGAATACTGCCGCCCAGCGCAACCAGATGTTTTCTGAACGTCGACAAACATTGTCCAGTACTTCCAGGGTGTGGTAAAAATTATCCTTGTGGCCACGTCCATTTCGATCTTCTACCCCTTGCAATGCGACCATTTCAGGGAAAATCAATTTTAGCAACCCACTATCGAATAACAACTTAAAGCCCACTGAAGGCTTCGAGGTCATCAGGATCTTTTCCAACTCCCCCGTAATTCGCTCCTTTGAAATAATATGGATACGGCTTTTATATTTAGCAATGCCGTTAAAGGTAGATGGTTCGATTTCAAAGTCAAGCTGGTTTGAAAAACGAATGGCGCGAAGCATACGCAGCGGATCGTCAGAAAAAGTCTGACCAGGATCCAGTGGGGTTTTGAGGACCTTCTGCTCGAGATGTTCCAGTCCATTGAAAGGATCAATAATATGACCAAAATCAGCCTCAGAAAGGCTCATTGCCATCGCATTTATCGTAAAATCGCGTCGATTTTGATCATCCTCCAAGGTGCCTTGTTCAACTTCAGGCTTTCTGCTATCCGGACTATAACTTTCACGTCGTGCCCCAACAAACTCATATTCGATGCCCTCGCAACGCAACATTGCTGTACCAAAACGGCTATACACCGCGACTTTGGGTCTGGGTGAAAGTTGATTTGCCACGGCTTCTGCCAGTTGGATCCCATCTCCCACACACACAATATCAATGTCTTTAGTCGGACGGCCCAGGAGGCGATCACGAACATATCCGCCTACTACATAGGCGGGGACGCCCAATTCACGGGCACATTGGCCGACTATTTCTAAAACCCTGCGTTCGTCGGAGAGTATACTGAAAAACATTAAAAGATCTCTTTATAAAATTGGCATATGTTATCCATCACACGACTCAGCCATTTCAAGGATATCATCCGATTCCGTCAACTTAAATTCCATATTGGAGTAAACGTACTCGATCTCATCCAAAATATCAAACAAGGTAACTGGTTCCATTTCGGTGACCAAGCGTGCCCGGAAAGGTTTGATATCGGGCAACCCTTTAAAATATGGCGCATAATGCCGTCTCATCTCTAAAATACCCAGTTTTGGACCTTTCCAGGCCAGACTATCGCTCAAATGCTGACGGGCTGCTTGTACGCGCTCCTGAATAGTGGGTGGAGCGTGTAATTCACCCGTAGCAAAATAGTGCTTGATCTCGCGGAAAATCCATGGATAGCCAATACTTGCACGACCGATCATAATGCCATCCGGACCGAAGCGATTTTTGTAATCCAACGCTTTTTGAGGGCTGTCAATGTCGCCGTTACCAAAAATTGGAATGTGTATACGTGGGTTGTCCTTCACCCTTGCGATCCAATCCCAATTAGCTTCGCCTTTGTACATCTGAGCGCGGGTTCGGGCGTGAATACTGAGTGCCTGAATGCCGATATCCTGCAGTCGTTCAGCCACTTCCATGATGTTGATGGTAGCGTCGTCCCAACCTAAACGGGTCTTTACGGTAACCGGACGTTTGGTCGTTTTGACCACGGCCTCAGTCAGCTTGACCATTAAAGGAACATCCCGCAAAAGACCCGCTCCAGCCATCCTGCAAGCCACTTTTGCCACCGGACATCCAAAGTTTATATCAATCACATCCGGATTTTTGGACTCAATGATCTCAGCGGCCTCAATCATATTTTCCAATTGTCCGCCAAAATATTGAATGCCAACAGGACGCTCGTAATCAAATATTTCAAGTTTTTGAAATGTCTGTTTCGCATTGTGCACCAAACCGTCTGCCGAAACAAACTCTGTATACACCATATCAGCGCCCTGCGCTTTGCAAAGTTTGCGGAAAGGCGGATCACTCACGTCCTCCATAGGGGCGAGGAGAAGCGGAAATTCACCAAGTTCTACGTTGCCAATTTTGACCATGGGGCAAAGGTCGGGTTTTTCGGCGTTTTGTCATTAAGTCATTTGGGGCAATTAGTCTTTGGGGTCATTAAGTCATTGGAGTCATTGGTCATTGGGGTCATTAAGTCATTAAGTCATTTTGTCATTAAGTCATTGGTCATTGGGGTCATTTTGTCATTAAGTCATTGGTCATTGGGGTCATTGGGTCATTAAGTCATTTTGTCATTAAGTCATTGGTCATTGGGGTCATTAAGTCATTTTGTCATTAAGTCATTGGAGTCATTGGTTGAACACTGGCAACTCAATGACCCGAATGACTCAATGACCCCAATGACTTAATGACCCCAATGACTTAATGACCCCAATGACTTAATGACCCCAATGACTCAATGACCCGAATGACTTAATGACCCGAATTACTTAATGACCCCAATGACTTAATGACCCCAATGACTCAATGACCCTAATGACTTAATGACCCCAATGACTTAATGACCCCAATGACTCAATGACCCGAATGACTCAATGACCCCAATGACTTAATGACCCCAATGACTTAACGACCCCAATGACTCAATGACCCGAATGACTTAATGACCCCAATGACTTCCCCCTACCAAAGGGACCGTCAATTTATTTCTGTTCTCTAAATGAAGGCGCAAGCCAAGCAAAGCTGCTACTGCTGCGCTTTCTTTTTGGCTTTCTATCAGTTTTTCAGGGGAATAGTATTGTTGCACAAAATGCGTGTCGAAGTCACCACTAACAAAGGCTTCATGATCCATTACAAATTGACCGAAAGGCAAGGTCGTTGCCACACCTTCCACTTCATAAGCAGCGATTGCCTCTTTCATCTTTTGAATGGCCTCGGAGCGTGTTTTTCCGTGCACCACAAGTTTGGCGAGCATGGGGTCATAATAAATTGGCACCTCCATCCCTTCTTCAAAGCCTCCATCCACGCGGATGCCTGGTCCACAGGGAAGACGGTATTTTTCTAAAGTACCCACGGATGGCAAAAAATTATTCAATGGATCTTCTGCATACACCCTTAGCTCAAGCGCGTGGCCATTTATACGAAGGTCCTCTTGTGCAAATGGTAGTTTTTCGCCCCTTGCCACCCGAATCTGAAGTTCTACCAGATCCATTCCCGTGATCATTTCCGTAACAGGATGTTCCACTTGTAAGCGGGTATTCATTTCCAAAAAGAAGAAATCACGCGCGGAATCCACTAAAAATTCAACGGTACCAGCCCCTACGTAATCACAGGATTTAGCAACCCGAACAGCGGCCTCACCCATAGCACGACGCATTTCGGGGGAAAGGATGGCCGAGGGAGCCTCCTCCACTACTTTCTGGTGACGACGCTGGATACTACATTCCCGTTCAAAAAGATAAACAATGTTGCCATGCATATCGCCCATCACCTGAACCTCCACGTGTCTTGGACCAGTAACATATTTTTCGATAAAAACAGCACCGTCACCAAAAGCTGATATCGCTTCTGAAATGGCCCGTTCCATTTGTTCTTGTGTATCCTCTTCCCGCTCAATGATGCGCATACCCTTCCCACCGCCGCCGGCTGAAGCTTTGACCAGAATTGGATAGCCCACACGGCGACCGATCTCTTTGGCCATCTCTACATCTGTAATAGCCTGATCAATACCCGGTACCATCGGCACGTTGAATTTTTTAACAGCTTCCTTCGCAGCAAGTTTACTGCCCATGACCTCGATACTTTGTGGGCTTGGACCAATGAAGGTGATACCTGCTTCACCAACTTTGCGGGCAAAATCAGCATTTTCACTTAAAAAACCATATCCAGGGTGAATACCATCCACTCCCAATTGCCTGGCGACTTCAATGATCTTATCCCCCCGCAAATAACTTTGGGAGGAAGGCGCAGGGCCCAACAGTACCGCCTCATCCGCGAATCGAACATGCGGTGCATGGCGATCAATTTCGGAATATACGGCTACGGTTGCAATTCCCATCCTGCGGGCGGTACGCATGACGCGTAGAGCGATTTCGCCCCGGTTGGCGACTAAAATCTTTTTCATGCTTATTGGTAATTGTAGTTGTATAACCTCTAATTCTAAAGTTTTTTAATGGAACCTTCAGCCATTTAAAGTACGAAGCGAGTTGACAACCTGTTCATAAAATAACTCGTACAGTTTTTGAATTCTTTGACTGGAACCCTTTCGATTGGCAAAGGTAGCAATGAGCGCGGGACATCTCGTTGAAGAAATAAATCCATTCAGTGCTGCGTCCCTGGATTGAGGGCTCTGTGTCCAGATTAGCGTCGGATTTTAATAGGTGATGGCAGGATATTTTTTATAAAAATTGATTAACCGAAGTGGGTGGGAAGATTGAATCGCGTGGTGGCTGCGTTGAAAAACCTTCAGTACCGAGCGAGGGGCAAGGAGCGTCAATGGCTGTTCTAAATGGATGGAAACACCTTGTTCCGTGATTTTTTTTAATAATAAAGTGTTAAATTTAGAAAAAAAAATGACGCATTTTTTGCTCTAAAAAAGAGGATTATTAGGGCTAAAAACTTATCGTTTTTCAGCCAATTTTGACAGTAAGTGATTTGCCAGTAAATTGCTAAATTGTAAACCTTTTTCATGCTTATATACCGTTCCGTCAAGTTTACGCACCCAACGTATACCCCCGATGGCATTGGTCAACAACAACTCGTCGGCACCTAAAAGATCTCCCACAAAAGCAGGTTTTTCACGTACTTCCCAGCCTTCTTTGCGAAGTAAATTACATAAAATATTCAATAAAGTTCCTTTTATTTGCCCTTCGAAAGAATGGGGAATGAATACAATTTCTCCGTTCAACCACATAATATTACTATTCGAGGTCTCGCTAACCCGCTCATGCGCATTCAACAGGATAACATCATCCATCCCCCTCGCAAGGGCTTCTCTGGCTGCTGCCACATAGCGTACTCCGTTTAGCATTTTGATTCCTGAAAGGGAGTCTAGAGGAATTCGTATTGTTTCACAAATAGATACTTCTAGTCCAGAAGTATCCCATTCGAAAACGCTGGATTTTAGCGGTTCTGTTGTGACTAGGAATAGAGGTGAATTGTCCGTAGGCAAATAAAATCCTCCAGGTGAGCGCCATGCAGTTAAGCGAATTCGTGCATTGGGCGGGCTTATTTGGATCAATGCTTTTTCAAAATAATCAGTCGTCCAGTGCGACGGAACCTCAAAACCCAGGACTTTTAGTCCAGTTGAGAATCGATCCCAATGCAAAGACCAAAAGGGTATTTGTCCATTGAAAGCTCGCACTGTTTCAAAAAGACCGTCGCCATAAAAGGCAGCTCTTTGCAACAAAACAAAAGATTCAGGACAATCTTGCAGTAATTGACCATTAAAATTGACCATATTTTTTTTATCTTCAGGCAACCAAATTGTTAACAATGTATGATAATCTGATGGCAAATATCCCAAAAACCTGGCCATCATACCTATCACTTCAATTTTTTTCATCATCCACTTTAACCTTGTATAATTTATGCACTCCTTTCGGTTAACCCTAACAATTCGCTCATTTTTTGTTTTATTTTGGCTTTCCGTAAGCCTCCTTTTGCCTAAAGACTTAGGTGCGCAGAACAGCACCACTCCAGTAGCAAATTGGGTTGAAAGCTGTCGCAATTTTTCAGATTTCAGGCCTGTTGCCTTATTTAACAAGACACTTTTGAGTAGCAAAATTCAAAATGTTGTTGATCACGCCTGTGTTCTAACCCTTGACCAATCTGCAGTCACTGAACTACTTCAAGTAGCTCCGCAAGCCCTGCATTTTACAATCCCTACAGAAGATGGAACCGTTGAACTGGAATTGGTTCAGGTTGAAATCCTGGCTCCAGACTTTTCAATTGGCACTGATGCACAAAAAAATGCACTAGTCCCAACATCCATTCATTACCGTGGAATCGTCATGGGCGATGTAAACTCCATTGCTTGTATTAGTGTCAGTACTAGCGGCATAATGGGCATGGTAGCAGACAATAGCGGCAACTTTGAACTTGGCCAATTAGAGGATGGTTCTGGAAAATATATTTATTATAAAACGCAGCACCTAAAAGCCTTGTCCCCCAACAATTGTTCATCCGATGAGGAATCTCTTAGTGGAGACGACGGTAGCCAACCAGTATCAAGCGACCGTGGAGTCGGCTGCAAAAATGTACAGGTTTATTTCGAGTGTGACTACAAATTGTACACCGACAAAGGTTCTAGTATTGCAAATGTTAATAGTTATGTAGGCGGTTTATTCAATCAGATTGCAACGCTTTATGCAAACGAAAACATTGG
>CANJPT010000084.1 GCA_947476195.1 Lewinellaceae bacterium
CCCAGGTCCCGTGCACGCACAAAATCCAACTGCTGAATAATGATGATCGCGCCGATCACCAAAGCCTGCGCAATGAAAAACTGTAGCACGACCAGGGATTTCCGCAAAAACACGCCCCCGGAAGCACCTCGCTGCACATTGCTTTTCAGTGCCTGAATGGGATTGAAGCCTGCCAATACCGATGCCGGATAGAGCCCGGCCAATAAAGTGACCGCCAGAGTAGTCACGCCTAAAAACGCCCAAACAATCGGGTTGGATAAAAACGGCAAATCATCCGGGACATCAGAAATATGTTTGAGTAATGGAGCCGTCACCCAGGCCAGACCACTTCCCAAGGCAACAGAAAATGTAACCACCATAGCTGTTTCACTCATGAATTGTCCTACCAGACTACCCCGATCCCCGCCCAGAGTTTTGCGTACGCCCACTTCCCTGGCCCGCAAAGATGCTTGTGCAGTGGCGAGATTAATGAAGTTGAAACAGGCCATGAGCAGAATGAGCAGTCCGATGGAACCCAGGATCATCAAACGATTTTTTGGCGTGATATGGCCGCCTGAGTTCCCATAATCTTCATTGTAGTGTAGATCCGCCAAAGCCTGCAAGCGGTGCTGTTTGCCAAAATTAAAGCCACGTTGATTGTATTCCTTTTCGCCGACTTTGGCCAGGACGGCGTCTGCGGATGCTATTTGGGTAGGATCATGTAACAGCGCATAAACCTGATTATTGCTACTGCAAGAGCCCCAATCCTCGTCGTAGAAATAGAGATTTGCGTTTGGTTTGAGGGTAGGATAAGAAACAAAGGCATTGATGGGAAAATCGCAGTTTTTCGGCAAATCAGACACCACTCCCCGTACAGTGACCGGAACAATATTGTCGAGCAGCACCGTTTTCCCCATGGCATTTTTCCAATTACTGAAGCACTTTTCTGCCATACTTCTGGTCAGAACCACAGTATTGACCTCACTTAAAGCCGTCGCAGGGTCACCTGCAAGCCATTTAAAATCAAATATTTGAAAAAAGGAAGACTCCACGAACATACTTATTTTATTCTCACTGCCCGTAGTCGAGAATTTCTTGAGCGGAGGACCGCCGGCAGGATTCTGAACGATGATATTCGGCCAGAATTCCCGGATACGGCTCATCTGCTCGAACTGAGGCACGGTATTGCGCATAACCTCCATAGCCGGGATGGGGATACATACCGTGGGTTCATTGCCCGCTTCAGGGCTGTGCGCTATGGTGACCACACGCACGATTCGATCGTAGTTTTTGAAGTTTTTATTGAACCCCAGTTCGTACCAGACGATACGGAAGATCAGTAAGACCGCAGCGATGCCTACGGCCAGGCCCAATACATTCAGGAGGGTGAAGCCACTTTGACGCCGAAGGTTGCGTAGGGCGATAGTTAGGTAACTGACAAGCATGGTGTTTTTGTTTTCTAGCTTAAATAATTGCTGCCCCGACGGATTCAGTTCTTCACGATTTCCTCTTTTTCTACCCGCCCGTCTTTCAAGTGCAGGATGCGGTTTCCATACTTCACATTGTCTTCAGAGTGGGTCACTTGCACGATGGTCACCCCATCTTCTTTGTTTAGCGTGCGGAATACTTCCATGATCTCTTTCGCCTGGGGACTTTGCAAATTACCCGTGGGTTCGTCAGCCAAAATCAGTTTAGGACGGCCAATTAATGCCCTGGCAACGCCCACCAGTTGTTGTTGTCCGCCGGAAAGTTGGGCCGGAAAAAGGTCCTTTTTCGCCACCATATTGAAGCGGTCGAGCAAATCTGCAATCCGGCTTTTGCGTTCGGCGGAAGGCACTTTTTTATATAGCAGCGGAGTCTCCAGATTCTCGTACACCGTCAGGTCATCGATGAGGTGATAGGCTTGAAAAACAAATCCAATAAACTCCCGGTACATCTCGGTGCGGCGGCGTTCGTTGAACTTATGTACGGGTTCCCCCAGGAACCAAAATTCTCCATCCGTTGGCTCGTCCAGCATTCCAAGGATGTGAAGCAGCGTGCTTTTACCGGACCCACTTGGCCCCATAATGCTCACGAATTCACCCTCCGCAATATGCGCGTTCACATACCGCAACACGTACGTTTTAAGCGAGCCGGCAGGGTAATAGCGTTCTATATTTTTTAGTTCTATCATTATTTGGACGGGTTACGGTACACGGTTTACGGTACACGGGTTACGGTACAAGGTTTACGGTACAAGGTTTACGGTGTGAACATTCCTTACATTGAGCACCTTCCTCACATTGACCACATTAATTAAAGCAGCCTCCCCGACCATTGGTTTTTTTGGATAAAAACGGCTGAATAACAGGAGGTTAGACAGATTGCTCCAATGGACAGATTGGCTGCTCAATTGTTTTTGTGTTTTGTTGCTACGCCTTGATTCAAACATGAAAGTTCTCTGTCACGACCCTTCCGTCAAACAAATTGATAACCCGGTGTGCGAAACCTGCATCATGCGGGGAGTGTGTCACCATTACGATGGTGGTACCGGCCTGATTTAGTTGAGTTAGCAGGTTCATCACTTCGAGACCATTGGTAGAATCCAGGTTACCCGTCGGTTCGTCGGCAAGGATGACCTTAGGATTGGCGACTACGGCTCGTGCGATTGCCACACGCTGCTGCTGTCCGCCAGATAATTGCTGTGGAAAGTGGTTGCGACGGTGCATGATATTCATGCGTTCGAGCTGGGCTTCCACCTTCTTTTTGCGTTCATAAACAGGTGTCTTCAGGTAGAGCAAGGGCAGTTCCACATTTTCGAATACCGTCAGTTCATCTATGAGATTGAATGATTGGAATACAAAACCTATATTGCCTTTACGTAGGTTGGCGCGGCTGCGCTCGCTCATTTTGGCTACCTCGGTCCCAAAGAAATCATACTCGCCTTCGCTTGGATTATCAAGCAGACCAAGAATGTTAAGTAACGTCGATTTGCCGCAGCCGGAAGGCCCCATCATAGCCACAAATTCGCCCGGCTGGATCTCAATACTTACGCCGTTTAAGGCAGTGGTTTCCACCTCGTCTGTGGTGAAAAGTTTGTGGAGATTCGTTGTCTTTATCATGGTTGCTGTTAATTCTATAGATGGTTGGTAATGGGTTATTTTGGGATTTACTGCAAGTTCAATACATCCTTGTCCCCGAAGTTTTCATACGAACTCGTAATGACTTCTTCCCCGGGCTCTAAACCACTTAACACTTCGAAAAACTGCGGATTTTTCCGTCCCAGAGAGATGTTTCGTTTGATTGCTTTTTTGCCCCCGTCATTGAGTATATACACCCAATTGCCACCGGTATCGCTGAAAAAACCACCTGTTGGAATCAGGGTAGCATCTGCCAGTTTGCCAAGCTGTAGCCGCACCGGAACAGATTGACCGCGACGGATCCCATCAGGGATTCTGGCAAATTCCATATCTACATCGAACCGACCGTTGCGCACTTCAGGATAGACCTTGGAAACAACTAATTTTACCGTGGCGCCATTAAAGTCAAAAGACCCTTCCAGTCCCGGAAAGATGCGGGAAATATAATGCTCATCTACTTCAACACGCATTTTGAATCCGTTGAGGTCGTCAATCTGGCCAATATTTTGTCCGGCCGTGATACTGGCACCGATCTCAACATCCACCCTTGAAAGCAGGCCGGAAACAGGCGCTTTGACCGCCAGATTGGCCAGATTATCCTTCATCATGGTCAGGTTAAGTTTGGTACGATCGAGCGTACCTTCAAGTTGTCTGATCTGTATGATGCTGTTCTCTTCCTGAAATTTCTGGTTTTCAATTTCAATTTCACGCTGTCCGGCGAGGCGTTCGTAGGCATTTTTTGCCCGTTCAAATTCTTGCTGACTAATGATCTTATCCGCAAAAAGTTTGTCGCTTCTTTCGAAATCAGCCTTGGCCTGCTGAATCTGGAAATCGAGTTCGGAGAGTATTTTCCGAAGGCTAAACTTATCCTGGCGCAAGCGGAGGCGCGTATTTTCCAACTCATTGATCAAACGGTACATCTCGGTTTCGCGGTTCACAAAATCCATCGTCAGTCGCTGGTTTTCCAGTTTTAAGATCAGATCGCCTTTTTTAACACTTGCTCCACCATCGAGGAGTTTCTGAGATACATACCCCCCTTCTATCGCATCGAGTTGATACGTTTTTAAAGGTTGGACCATGCCAGTCACCACAATGAATTCGTCAAACACCCCCCGCTCAACTTTGGAGACCGTAATTTTTTCACGGTTTATATTGAGACTGCTCTGGCTGCCATTGAGCACCGTGCGTGCGGCAAAAACCAAAAAACCTACCGTGAACAAGCCAATGGCCAGACGCTGGAAGGTGAATATTTTTTTCTTGATTGGACGATCCATGGGAACGATGAAGTATGAACGATGAACGATGAGGTAAGAGTTACAACTTCGTGCCAAAAACCTAAAGTGTTGATAATCAAGTTTTTTATTCCTTATTTGCCGTTCGTCTTATGTTCAAAGGCGAACACAGGTGTTCGAAATCGGACAGTTGAATGTGTATTTGGGGAGAAAAAAATTCATCCGGATGAATTGAAGGCAAGTTGCCTAATTTTGCCCAAAATATAAAAAGACCATGCTCCGTGTAGTAATTAAAACCGCTAATAGTAAGCAATCACTGATATCATGAAAAACGCCCTCATCCTCTCCCTTTTCATCCTGGCTGTTACGGCTTGCAATACCTCGAAAAAAATCGTCGAAAAACAAAAACCCGATTGTCTCTGCACCATGCAGTATGACCCGGTTTGTGGCTGTGACAACAAAACCTATGGCAATGCCTGTGTCGCTGAATGTGCCGGGATCAAGGCCTACACCAAAGGCGTATGCACACAGGTTACCAGCAACAGGCTTGAAGGAATCGTATGGAAGCTGACCACTTTCGCCGTTTCCCCGACGCCACTACAAGTGCCCGACGATATCAAAATTGATATCAAATTTGAAAAAGGCAGGGTCAATGGCCATAGTGGCTGCAACAACCTTGGTGGGGTCTATATCCATGGTGGGGATACTCTCCAGATATCTCAACTCATTGGCTCCAAAATGTATTGTGAAAATGTCATGAAATGGGAAACTATGTTCCTAAAACAACTGGAAAAAAGCAAATCGTATACCATAAAGGGGGAAACACTGGAGGTCAATTGTGGGAAGGAAGGGAATTTGATTTTTCGCTTGAACTAGAAGAAGAAGATTTCGGGGGAATAGTTAATCAACGGCTCACTCCTCAGATTTGTTGCAGGCCAATTGCTCCAAAATAACAGCCAAAACCTTCCCCAAATGGTTCAATACCTGTTCATTCGCAAACCGCAACTCTTTGATGCCTATGCTTTCCAAATCTGAGGTTCGGTTTTTATCATATAATGCCTGCTCTTTCGCCAAATGATAGCCGCCATCAATTTCAACTGATAACCTAGAGGCATGACAATAGAAATCAAGAATATAAGAACCTATTGGATGCTGGCGTCGAAACTTGTGGCCTTCTAATTTTTTATCCTTTAAAGCATCCCACAGTACCATTTCAGCTTGGGTTGGTTTTTTTCGAAGGTGTCGGGCGAAATCAAAGAGTTCTGGTTTCGCATCATAATGCATACTTGGATTTTCAAGAATGTGTTTTTTCATTTGGAACATTTATTTTTGGTTAAACAAATTTAGAGGATTCTATCCGGATTTCAAAAGTGCCTTAAAAGTCGATTCGTGAAATTCTTGAAAACTGTATTTCCCTTGGTCGCCCCCCCTACCCCTAAAGGGGAATTTGGCTCGATGAATGGATATTTCGTCGGTTTTCTGCAAAATAACCATCCATTGAGCCAACCCCCCCTTTAGGGGTAGGGGGGGCGACCAAAAGAATAAACGGTTAATTGGTTCCAATAAAAATCTATCCAATCCTTGTCGCTCTGTCCAAAATCGAACACCCTTTCAAAAAAAAACCATTGATTTGCATTCGTTAGGCACTTTGCGTTGTCCTTGTGCCAGCTAACAAATTATGGACATGAACGAAGCCTCCCTTCTGATCGTAGATGATAACCCGGGCGTACTCAGTGCTGGCAAACTTTTTCTCAAAAGACACTTCGCAGAAGTGGATACCACCAAAGACCCTGAGGAGATCCCGGTCGTCCTGAAGGAAAAACGCTATGCGCTCATCCTGCTCGACATGAATTTTGGGCGAAGCGCCAAAAACACCGGACAGGAGGGTTTTGACTGGTTGGCGCGGATTTTAGAAATTGATCCAGACGCCATTGTAGTCCTCATCACCGCTTATGGCGACGTCGAACTTGCCGTGCGTGCCATCAAAAACGGCGCAACTGACTTCGTGCTCAAGCCCTGGGACAATGAAAAACTGCTCGCTACCCTTTCTTCCGCACTGCGACTCAAAGCAAGTCGGGACGAAAACAATCAGCTGAAAACCAAACAGTTGGGACGAAATTTAGCGGCGGCCAGCGATCTGCCGGAAATGGTCTTCCATAGCCGTTCCATGCAGCAGGTCTGGGAAACGGTTCAACGCGTAGCCGAAACGGACGCCAATGTGCTCCTGCTCGGCGAGAACGGCACCGGTAAAGATCTGGTAGCCCAGGCCATTCATGCCCAAAGTAGTCGCTCCAAAGAGAATTTTGTCAAAGTTGATATGGGTGCCATCACAGAATCGCTGTTTGAAAGCGAGCTTTTTGGTCACGTAAAAGGGGCCTTTACCGATGCCCGCGATGACCGTCCGGGTCGATTCGAAGCGGCCGATGGGGGAACGATCTTTCTGGACGAGATCGGCAACATGCCAATCGGCTCGCAGGCCAAATTGCTCACTGTGCTGCAAAACAGAACGGTCACCCGGGTAGGCTCTAATCGTTCCAAACCTGTAAATGTCCGGGTCTTAACGGCCACTAACCAAAACCTTTTTGAGGTGGTAAAAAACCGCGTATTCCGACAGGATCTGCTGTATCGCATCAACACGATCGAGATCCAGTTGCCGCCCCTGCGCGAGCGCATGGAAGATATTGAGCCGCTGGCCCAGCACTTTATGAAGGATTTTGCCCGCAAATATAAGCGCTCGGTGACCAGCCTGAGTGCATCTCTTTTGAAAGAAATGCACCGATATCCCTGGCCCGGCAATATCCGCGAATTGCAGCATGCCGTTGAACGGGCGGTCATCATGTCTAAAACCGAAAAACTTCAACCTGAAGACTTTTTCTTCCGCGACGCAGGACAAAACAACGAGCTGGATCTGCCTACCATGAACCTCGATGAGATGGAAAAGCAATTGATCCTCAAAGCTTTGCAAAAGCATCATGGCAATATCACAGAAGCCGCTACAGAGTTGGGTCTTACCAGAGCGTCTCTGTACCGGCGGCTGGAAAAGTATCAGTTGTAAAAAATGAGGTAACCGCTCAATTTTTCACAACCAGACGCTCCAAGCCCAGCACATTTCCCTCCGCATCCAAGGCCCGAACCACATAAACACCCGCTGTCATTCCGGCCACCGCCACTTGTTTCGCTATTATTCCACCGGGATTGAAAGCGCTTTCTGAATACATTATCTGACCATTCAGATCGATGAATTGCAGCAAAATATTCCCTGCTGCTACATTTTTCAGGGCTATATTGACCACACTGCCGGCAGGATTCGGGAATACAGCCATCTCCGCAAAAACCGCGTTTGGCGTATGCGTGCTTACGGCGTTGGCCGGACCACCCGGCGTCCCGCCCAATGGGCCACTGGGCTGCCAGCTGCTGGCAAAATGGTTGTCCAGATCCACAGACGCCAACTCCAGTGACTTTCCAAACATGGTACTGATTTCCGGCCAGGGCGCATGGTTGTTGTATCGAACGAAATCAGAAAGCAGGCCCGTAGCATCATACAGGAATATTTTTTCACCCTCATCTGCCAGCTTGCCACTGTTCCACTGGAATACCTGATAAGGGGCATTGGCCGGAAAATTATTCGGATCCTTGGCTACTACAAGGTACTCACCCGGCGCGATACTGGCCCCGGCAGGAAATACAAAATCTACGGCTCCAAACAAGGAATAGCCGCTCAGACCAATTGTCTGGGTCCCCGGGTTGTGCAACTCCAGAAACTCGCCGGTCGTAGTCAGCGTGTCGAAGTATAGTATTTCGGAAAACATTACTTGCGGCTGTCCGGTATAAGTTGGTAGCGGATTGGCGCCCAGATCAGAACCACCGATGCCGGCACCGATCGCTGGTGAATTGGGCATCAGACTAAAATCGTACTTCGTTGGGTTGACAAAGTGTGGGTCGGCCGTAAGATTTCCCGGGCCGGTTAGGGTATCAGTACCCGAAAGACAATTTGACAAACTCAAAGACGAAAACGGATCGGCGATGTAAGCATTAAACGCGGCGTTCGATACAATACAATTGGTAATGATACCATTGCCGCCCAGCGATCCCGGGTTCTTTTCATAAGCCGATATACCGCTTTGGTTACCAAAAAGGGTGCAATGATCCACCGTTACAGGCGATTGGTCTTTGAGCGCAATGCCGATCGCTGTATACGCAATGGTATTGTTCCGAATCGTCGCAGAACTTTGCTGCCCGACCGAAATCCCCTTGTCAAAACAGTGGTAAATGAAATTGCCTTCGATCAGCAGGTTTTGACATTGTTCTCCAATATCTAGTCCGTCGCAGTTGGAACCGCGGAAATCGTGGACAATGTTGTTGCGCATAATGCCGTCGGTTATGCCGTCAAAGTCGATCGCATCCATGTCTGGAAGTACCGTGCCAAGCGCTGTGAACGTACAGTTTTCTACCCGGCCTCTGCCCTGTTTTACGTTGATACCGTCGCCCGTAACAACAGAGCGAATGTCGGAATTGGTCAGGGTTACGTCCGAAAAACGGGCATAAATGGGATTGTCGGTCACCTTCGTTAGCGTCAGATGATCCAGTTCCATATCCGCATGATAGGCCGAAATTGCCGCCGGGAAATAGATGCGATGGGTCCCCGCGCTGGCATTTTCCAACCTCAAATATTGCATTTTTGACTTTGCTGTGGTGTTTTTTAAGAAAATCCCACCCCATGCTGCGCCATTGGGAAGGCTCTTTATGATGACCGGATCATTGGCAGTACCGTTGATCTGCAGGTCGCCAAGCACCCATAGGTCGGCTCCTTGCGGGAAACGGATCTCCACGCCGTTTTCAACCGTCAGGGTGACGGAAGGAAGCACTACTACATCGCTGGCAGCAGTATAGGGCGAGCAGGCCTGGGTCAAGGTCAGGTTTTGACGGATGGTGTCAGGCAAAACCCCACAATCTCCATTGCTTTCAAACACAGCACGCAGGGTCACCGGATTGTTGTCCGGAATGATCGTGTTGAGGACGGGGTTAGTGCTGATGATCTGGCCTGAGCCTGCAAACGCGCTCCTGATCTCGAAGTCAAAACTAACATCCGAGCTGTTCCCAACCGCCTGATGCACTTCCACTGCAATGGTATTCTCCCCGGCAATGAGTGCTGCGGCAGCTATATTCTGCTCATTCCAGGCATTTTCCCCTGGCGCGCCCACAGTACCGGATGCCAGCGTGTTGAAATTGATGGTTCCACCGGGCAAATTCTGCCGCCAGACTTCCTGGCCGTTGAGGTACACCACGGCGCCGTCATCTGCCACCAATCGCAGGGTCAGCTGGCTGATATTCGCCAAATTGTTTACCGTGAATTTTTGGCGAAAATAGTAAGCGATGGTCTTGTTGTTGGGATCGCTGCCGAAGCTCAGAATCGTTGCCTCGTCGTTGTCGCCGTAACCGAGTTGTGCGGGGCCGCTGGACCAGGAGGTATCATCGTAATTTGCCTGATTCCAATCTGCAGCAGGCGCACTTGTAGCATCCCGGTATTTCCAGATACTACCCGCCGGAAAAAGTACCAGACTGGAATCCGATGTTTTTTCCCAGCGAACAAAATTGAAGCCCGGCTTCGCCTCTGCGGTCAGGGTGAAGGGGCGGTTTTGAAAATATTTCCCCGTCCATGGATACGCTGGCAAGGCCGGCATGTTGTGCAAACGCACTTGTCCGTGCGCCGGATCGCTCACTTGCACGGTAAGCGGGCTTGAGCCGGAAAGGCCAAAAAACTGCGACAGATCGCTGAACATGAATGGGTTCCGTTGCTGATCGAAGGTTTTTAGCTTCGCTACTTCGTTTTCCCAGAACTGAACGGAAGGGATGCCATCCCCATAACTGGAGGTGGTGCCGGCCCATTCTCCCACGTGGTAAGGGATCTCGTTTCTGATCCAGGCGGCATGGCGGTCTATTCTCGGATTGACCCATTGTGGGTTCCAGGTCACAAACAAATGATCGGCAAAGCGGGTAATGAAATTTTCCTTGAACGAATTGTTTTCCAACATTTTACGCAGGAAAAGCGTGGCAAACGGGCCATTGCTCCAATCCGGTCCGTTGGTCGAAGTAGCCCAGGCCATTGCAGTGCCGCCAACTTCTGCCAGATTGAATCCCCGATCAAAATCGTGCGGGAACCAACGCCATTTCCCGTCCAGGCTTCGTTTGCGGAAAAGCGCAATATTGTGCCCCCAGCTCGTGTTGGCCGTATAGATCTCAGAAATGATATAATCCGTGAAATTCTGCGTATCGCACACCTTGGCCAGGTTTTGGAAGGCAGCGTCGCTTTGTACCCCCGCATTGAGCATAGCCACCATTTCCTGGTAGGCAACGTCATCGCCTTCCTTGATCAATCCATCATTTTCAATGTAATCGAGGCTATCGGGAGTAATGCCTTCGTGTATGTCTGCGTAATCCTTGTCCTGTTTTTCCCGGATATTATAAATGCCATAATAGACGCCATTGATGAAAGCGGCTACCGGGCGGAAAGCCTGCACATCGAGGTCTGAAGTGCTGCTGGCTATATTTTGCATCATGCCATCGCGGAAAATGGTGTTGGACCAATCGTTGCCACTGGTGCGAAGGATAATATCTCCATAGCTCGTCCGGGCTTTATCCGGGAAGATCTGGTACGCTATATGACCGCCGCCATACTGTTTGCGGGAAGATATATTGAGCAGCTTTTGGGGTAGGATCCAGGAGTTTTCTCCGCCCACACTTGCCCCGGCATCGTGGTGAAAACCAAGGATCCCATCATTTTCATAAAATTCGAGGTGAATGGGAACCTCCCACAAAGGCTTAAAATTCTGCACTAGAATGCCCGAATCAAGCCCGAAAAAATCGACGGGATCGCCTGAAAGGGACAACACGGCCAGACCTCTTTGCTTAAAGTCCTCTCCTATGAAATAGGTATTGGTCAGAACTGGCCCGGATATGCTATTGGGGACAATAATGCGCGCTTTTACCACCGTATTCGTACTGAATATCATGGGCTGAACAAACACCGGAGAATTGGCTGTAGGCACCGAACCATCGGTCGTAAAATGCACTGCACCAATATTGCTCAGGTTCTGAATATCAACGGTGACCGGGGCAGGGAAAAATCCGCCGGCTATCGAAAAATGCGGCACGGGCTTCGTATAATCCTCGAAAAACGGACTGCTGCTGTTGCAGGCGCCGGGCGTAGGCTTGGTAAAATAGCCCCAAACGCCGGTACCGTCCACATCACGCCCCTGCGATACATCGGTCAGTTGCGCACCAAAGGTAATCTTATCCATTTCAAGGCCCGAGGGATCGCTCAAAATGATTTTTTCACCTGCAGAGGATAATTTATAATTGGTATGCAGCCCTGTATTCTGTCCATCGGCCCAGACGAGTAAAAAGCCGTTTGCCGGGATACTGGCGCCGGCCGGGAAAACCCATTTGTTGAGGATATCCGCGTCGTCAGAAAGCCACCAGCCAGAGATATCCACCGCGACATTGCTGTTGTTGTGCAACTCGATCCAGTCTGCAAACGACTGAAAATCAGGGTCCTGATTGGTTGAATTGTTGGAAGCTAGAAATTCGTTGAGTGCAATTTGAGATTGAGCGGACGTTGCCGCAAAAAGCAGCAGTAAGGTTAGGAAGCGGGAAAAATTCATGGCCGAATGATAATAATCGTGTGAAGGTATTCGAAGAAGGCATTGAAAACAAACCTCTAGTGAAATCTGGAACGCTGATGTAAATACGGTACAATCCACCCGACGGTTGCCCCAACCACGTACCCCATGGCTACGTCTGTGAAAAAATGTCGTCCCGCCCGGATTCGAAAATAGCCTGTTACGGCAGGAATAACTGCCGCTGCAGTCCAAACTGCCGGTTTCCACTTGCTCCCGGGATGGAAATCCGACCAGACTTTAGCCGCAAAAAAACAAGAGGCTGCGGTAGAGGAGGTATGGCCGGAGAAGAAACTCTTTCGGGCGTCTGATTGCTGCTTCAGTTGCATTGGAGCGTCTGGGTTATAATTATAGGGCCGGGGGCGTTTGGCTAAATTTTTGGTCATCAGGGTAAGTCCACTGGCTAGTGTCAGGGTTTCCAGATAAAGTACGGATACCACCCCACCCTCTTTTCTTATTTTCGGGTCGGCCAGTAAAAGGAAAGGAGTAATGGTCGCCGCATAGAAAAGGACATCACTGGTGTGCGCCGCTTTTTCGGAAAACAAGTATGTCGCTTTCCGGTCTATCGGAAAAACATCGTTGCGATCAAGCAAGGCGAGCTCAGCAGGTTGAAAAGGCTTTACCGTTTTCCCGAAACCCCATCCAAGGGATCCTGTGGTCATGCTCAGGCCGGTAATGCTCAGATCAGTTCGCCAGTGAAGAGAGTAAATATTTTGCGCCTGGCAGTTCAGACTGAAGCACAGCACGATGAATACGAACGTTGATCTCCCGAAAGTATGGTTCATGTTTTTATGCTTCCGTTAAATTCATTTCCGGGTACTTAGCCCGAATGACCTTAGGCGCCACTTCCCACCAGGCTGTTTGCAGGGCATCCTGGCAAAGCTCCCACTCCGCCGTTTGAAGGTTGATATGGGTCCAGCCATACTTCCCCCACTTGTTTGGCACCGGATAGATCGAGCCCTTGCTAACCGCTATGAAAATATCCTGTAATTCTGCCGAAAACCGCAAGGTAGCCCGGTGTTCTGGGGCGTTCAAGGTTGCAAATATCTTTTTTTTAAGGCGGAATGAGGTAAGCTGCATATGCGGCGTCTCCTCGGATTCGGGCAAGGAGCGGGCAAAGGAACGAAAGGATTCTGCAGTAATCATGGTGCTGCAATAGTACGATATCATGGAGAATTTATCATGGAACGCTGCAATTAGGCTTATCCATTGTTTCGAAAGTTGTTGGTTCCCAAAATTTGAGGAACCTTTGCACCTATGGCCCTTCTCCGCACTTTTTCTATCGCCTTAGCCTGGCGCATTGTGATGTTGAGTGTAGCCATCGGCGCTTCGGTGGTGACGGCCACACTGACCGAGCCGAAAATAGCACTGGCCGTGCTTTTCGGCATTGCGGCGATTAGCATTGCATACAGTCTGTTCAGGTATGTAAACGATACCAACCGCCGCCTCGCCCGTTTTTTTGAAAGTGTGCGGTATTCTGATTTTGCGATCCGGTTTTCTTCCGCCAAAGATAAGGGTGATTCGTTTGCAGAGGTGAATCGCCAGTTCAACGAAGTGCTGGAAGCTTTTCGGCAAACGCGCGCTGAAAAAGAAGCTAATTTATTGTTTCTCAATACCATTGTCCAACACCTCAGCGCGGGTATTTTGGTCTTTGACGCCCAATCCGGCGTGCTTGTGTCCAATAGCGCAGCATTTCAACTCCTGGGCGTGTACCGTTTGCACCACCTGCACGATCTGCCGGATAAGCACAAGGCGCTCACCCAATTTGTCAAGCAACTGAGCACCAAAGGCAAAATGCTTTATCAGCCTGAGCCCAATCGGCAACTGGCCGTACAAGGCGTAAGTGTAAGTCTGCAAGGCCGGGCCGTTCGTCTGCTCACGCTCCAAAATATCCACCCGGAATTGCAGCGCAAGGAAGTAGATGCCTGGCGCAATCTGACCCGGGTTTTGCGACACGAGATCATGAATTCTGTTACCCCGATCGTCTCGCTGGTAGAAACCGCCCAGGAAATCGTGAAACACGATCTGCCAAAAAACCCCGCCACAGATGATCTCACGGAGGCCCTCGAAGTGGTAGCGGTGCGCAGCCGCGGACTGGTCAATTTCGTGGAAGCCTACCGTTCTTTCAGTGCCATTCCACAACCGAGAATAGAGGATATATCAGCTAAAATTTTATTAGACCGGGTGGTGCAACTGGCCGTTTCGGAAAACAAAGACGTGAATATCAGGATCGAATCCTTTGTGCAGCCCGAAACCCTCCGCCTCCAGGCCGATGCCGGACAACTGGAAATGGTGTTGCTCAATCTGGTCAAAAATGCCCGGGAAGCCTTGGGGGCATCCTTAGATCGAAGCACAATTCCCCAATCCTCCAATTCCCAATCACCAATCACCGCGAACCAATCACCAATTACCAACCGAATCACCCTCCGAGCCGGCTCCGACACCAAAGGGAAGCCATTCATTGAAGTTGAAGACAACGGACCCGGTATTCCAACTGAACTCCTGGAAGAGATCTTTATCCCGTTTTTTACCACAAAACCTACAGGCTCAGGGGTTGGTTTGAGTATTTCCAAGCAGATCATGCAATTGCATGGCGGAGATATTCGGGTGAGTACTTCTACGGGAGGCGGGGCACGGTTTGTGTTGGAATTTTAAAAAGTGATAGTCTCACTTTGAGTGAGACTATCACTACAAATGAAACCCTACAAAAAGATCTGGGGCATTTTTCGGAACCCCGCTATACAAAAAGAAATGGAAAGCCTCGACCCGGAGAAAGACCATCAGCGCATGGTCAATCTTGGCTTGTGCTACGAATTCCCTTTCGATATGGTGCGCGCCAACGAACTGGCTTTGTTCGCGACCTATGCCAGTGTGTCCATTTCAAGCTTTCTTGACCGTACGGGCGAATTCCGCAAGCACGGTCAAAAGCGGTATGACGATACCCGTTTCCTCATCACCAAATTTGCGGAAGACGGCTACGATGGGCCTTTTGGCAAACGTGCTATTGCCCAAATGAACAAGATCCATGGCAATTTCAAAATCCCGAACGAAGATTTCATTTTCGTGATGTCTACGCTCGTGTTGTATCCCATTGACTGGATCGATCAATACGGTTGGCGCAAAGGAACGGACAAGGAAAAGCAAGCGACCTTCCTGTTTTACCGCGAAGTGGGTCTGCGCATGGGTATGACCGATCTGCCCGCCACCCTGGAAGAGCTACGGGCTTTTGTGCTTGAATACGAAGCCAAAAACATGATATTCGCACAAAGCAACCGGAACGTAGCCGATGCAACGATCCACATTTTTAAAAGCTGGTTTCCGCGTTTTTTACATCCGGTCATCGAACCTGTTGTCGTGACCCTGATCGATGAAAAAATGCGCATCGCCTTTGGGTTTTCCAAACCTTCTCCGGTGTTAGCAGGCTTGGTGCATTTCGCTTTGAAAGTCAGGAAATATTTCCTGCGTTGGGTACCGATCAGCTTTATGCCGTACCCTAATTTGACGGATACTACCCGGTTTGAGAGTTATTACCCAAAGGAGATTGTGATAGAGAAAGTGGGACCGAGTAATTTAGTTCATTGATTTTGTATCATGGGGTTATGTCAAAAATCCCTTGCTACAAAACCACCAACCTGGCTGTGCCAAGCATTTCCCTTCCCTGCATCAATTGAAAGAAATAAACGCCTTTAGGCAAGCCAGCCAGGCTCACTTGCTGCGAGTTTGTGCCTTTCGGTATTTCACCCTTGCGCAGGAGCGAGCCGAGTGCGTTGATTAGCTGATAATTAACTGGCCTATTGGAGGTCCACGCCGGGTCAATTTCCAATCTGACCTGATCCCGGGCCGGATTGGGAGAAAGCAACAAGCCAGCTCGCACTGCACTTAATGGCTCGGTGGCAAACACTGGCGAATTAATGCCCAGCGTGTCGCAAGGGCTGTTGGGAAGGTCGTAGAGGCGGAAATTTGGAAAGTTGGGGAGTGTGCGGACGGAGTAAACAGGGAGCGGAACAGCCTTTTGCATGAAAAAAGGAGAAGATGTATGGAGGCTATCCAGAGCCGAAAAGAATCGGGACCGATGAAGTATGTTTAGTAAGATCCTATTTCCGTCGGGCGTATATTGCATAAAATGTAATCCTGCTCCTGTAATTGCCTCAGTAGTTATTAAGGTGTCAAATATTGGGTTGGGCAGTTCAAGATTTGCAGATAAAATTGCCATTTGTGCTGTGGTATATAATTGATTTCCATCAGGAGAAAAGGCCACTCCCCCCCCGCCAAAAGTATATGCTGGTGTCAATAATTCAAGCGGATTAGAAAGTGTCCCATTGCAGCGATCAAAATCAAAAATCAGTGTTTTACAATTTTGCTGCCGGGCAAATTTTCTACCATCCAGAGAAAAAGTGGACGAGCCAACCCGCAAACAGTCTGCGAGGCTCCCAATTTCAAGCATAGGATTTTCAAATACGCCTTCAGGAGTTACGATGAATCGGCGATAACGATTGGAGTTGTTTTCTGGCACCAATATCCACCAATCACGCCCATTTCCATGACGAATTGCAGCAAAAGGTTCTAAATTTCCATCCACCAATACCTTGTTTTTGCTCGTCACTACACCTAAGCCATTGTTAAGTGCCATATCCACAACCGATAAATAAAATGGTCCAAACTGCAACTTTTTGGCAGAATCGTAACGAACCCCCATGTGGAAAAGACAGAAAATATGATCGCTTCCAGGCATGGGAAGAACCATTGCCCCTCGATGACTGATATATCCATTTTCAGGGCATACCCAGTTGTGTACCTCCCCTGGGTTTAGTCCTTCGCCATTTTGCATCGTGTCTCCTGAAGCTGTAGCTACATAGCACCCATTTGTGAAGAATAGCAAGTTGCCCAAGGAGTCACTTATGGCGCCTACCGTGCTTTCAAAATTCATCCTTAAGTTAGCTTTTTCGACACTTATGGAATCATCCTGGAATCTGATCATTGCATTTCCATAGCCGGCAGTATTGGAGTATTCATTCGTACCCACTGGCCAGTTGGCGTCGAAGTGCTGCGCTGAAAGCACAACCGCCATCATGATACCAAGCAGCGTAAGCATAAATTTCTCGTTCATGGCTGTTGTCTTTTTTGTCGTTCCTGAATTGCTTTTAAATCCCAGAAATCTACCGAAAGTCCATCCAAGGGCACTTCTCGGGTTTTACCGGAAGGCTTAGCTTCTAGCTTTGGACCCATTGTCCGTGCTTGCCGTTCTAAGAAAGATTCATAGGATGTTTTAACAAAGCCATCGCCAGGACGTTGACCATGTAGGGTATCGCATGGAGAGCCTTCCCACTCACCGAGACGATAATTTGGAAAAAAACAGGTAGTACGGCCATTGATACGGGCCAATTGCACCCCGTGATTCTCCACGTCGCTAGCCAATCCCGGCAAATTCGGACGATTGATCACGTGAAGGCGAGGGGTAGTTCCTGAAGTAGTGTAATAAATTTTATCATCCGGCCCTAATTGTGGAGATAGAAAGCGGGTTAGGAATGGTGGGCCTGGGTCTGCAAAATTGTCATACAGCTGCACTGTATCCACGGCCGTGTAGTCCAAATTGGGAGATTCTAAATCAAGTTGCACAATATTATTATTACCACTTAGATAGATAAATCGTCCGTCTGGGGAGAACACTGCTGCTCCAAATCTGAAGCCTGTTGATTGATCGAATGGCAGCGTACGAAGGTTACTGAGTTGCCCCGTGCAACGATTAAAATCCATTAAATAAAGCCCATTATTGGCATCACATCTTGCATACAATGTGCCATCCGGAGAAAAATTGGAAATACCTCTTGCTTCTGTATTTGGGAATGGGCCACCAAGTAATTGAGCTATTGGGCCTTGAATACCGGCGGGAGTTATTAAAAAAACATAGTATAAATGTTCAGATGCTTGGGCTGTAAGCAACCACCAGTCACGTCCGTTGGCATGCTTAACAGCTTTGAGTTGGACAAAGTCGCCCTGTAGTAAAATTTGGTTCTTGGCTAAAACTTTTCCCTCACCATTATTAACATTCATATCAACGAAAGTATAATATAAAGGGCTGCGAACTATATCACCATTATTCAAATTTATTGGCAAATGAATATAATAATAACAGCCAGGTTTCCCTGGCGCAGGCAATGTCGTCCCACCATAACTTGAAGGATAGCCAAAATTCTGATTGCTTTGCCAAATCGAGCCAGGATTGATCGTGTCTCCATTTTCAAGCAAATGCCCCTGGTAGTTGTGTATTCGAATTCCGTTGGAATAGAACGACAAGTTCCCCATTGAATCTGAGCAACTAGTGCAGTAGTAGTCAAAGTTTAGCTCTCTATTTTGCTTGTAATGTATATGGTGGAACTTGATTAAAATCCATGACAGCCCCACCTACTTTTGAACTCGTATCCGAATTGTTTAAGTAGCCATAGACCCAAATATTATCATGCTTTTGCCCTGACAGTGAGGTGGAAAAAGGGAGCAAAAAAAGGAGTAGTATTATCTTCATTTTTAGAATTTATCAAAGGATTACCGATGTCAGCCAGCGCATCGGCAATCCTTTGACTGGTTAGTAGCTAAGGTTTTTATCGAATAATAACTACCTTTTTCATGAAAGCTGGCTGTTCTTCTGCATTAACATTAAAAAAATAGGTGCCATTTGGTAAATCTGAAATATCTAAACGCGTCTCAAACCCAGACCATGTAAAATTTCGCACCAATAGGCCAAGCGCGTTAAACAGAAGCGCTGTTCCAGCATCCGTTTGTTTTGGCGAAGCCAAAAGTATAAAATTACACGCAGGATTGGGGTAAATTACCACCTCATTTGCTTGGTTTTTGCCAGAATTATCATTGCTTCCTGAACAAAGGATGTCATCATCGTAAAGCTGGTCCGGAAGCATTTTTCGAGCCAACAATACACCATAACCTCCTTCATACCGACATTGGTTTGCGATGGCCTGAACTACTGTATTTTGCGTTTGAGACAAGGGTTGGCCAGACCATACCATACCCAATTGGTATTGTAAAACTAGTTTCAGGTTTTGTTCCCATGTCGTGTTTGCCGTTGTACCATTTTAAATAGTCAGTTGGGCATTGGCCTGTTGTTGCAAGGTCGAAGAAAAGTTGCCAGCCAATTGCTCATATTCACTTTGTTTTTGCAGGTACTGTGTTACAAGGGTATCTCGTTGAGTAAGCATTAAGGTTTCTTGGGTGTCACTCTGCGCGTCAATTATTTGTGCGTCGAGGGCATAGATTTGGTTTAGGAGGCTCTCTACCTCCGTTTGCTTTGCGTTGATGCTTTGCGTTGACTGCCCAATGAAACGAACTGTTTTTAGCGCTGTGTAGAGTTTACCTATTGTGGCTGTGCTGTTGTTGTTGTAAAATGCTTGAGCGGCACTTCCAGGTGTACACAAAGCAGGATACTGGTCAAGATTACTGAAAAGACGAAATCCTGCTTCCCAAGCTGAAGCGGGGAATCCCAAATAAGATGGATATTTATTTGAAAGTACAGAGAGGTCTGCTTTGCTCAACCGACCGCCGCTGGTATTAAAGCCATTTGCGCAGTCGGATAAGCTGGGCGCGGATGGGAATTGTCCATTATCGTATGTAAACCAATAGTCAACATCACCTACTCCTCCAATGGTACGTGGGGTAGCCCAGTAAATGGAATTTTGGTTAACATTGTTGATAATAAATTTTGAAAAACCTACTCTGTTTATATCATTTTGGTCGAAAGGGTCAAATCCTGTAAAATCATAATTCCCATCCAGAAGTGCGGCACCGCTCAACCATTTATTTTCATGTGGGCCAGATGCAGGAAGCGCTGGAAGGAATGTTGCGCGGCTATGTCCGGGTAATAAAGGGTCGGATAGGAGACAATTTTGGAGAAATAGACGTGCTTTTAGCCCATGAAAAAAACCAGATCACCCACCTTAACACGCAAAATATAGCCCTGAAGGAATGGCTAAAAATACTATCCAATGCAATGAAAATCAGCTAAATAAAAGCCGTAATAAATATTCATAAAATTCTTTTAATGTCAAAAACGTCTTTGCTTTTTCGACTTTTGCCAAAATAACGTCGCGCTTAAACCTGAAAACTGGCGTTACATTTGCAACACTGCGGTTGCGTTTATTTTTTAATCCTCCGCCAAACTTTTCAAGACGGTTTGAACCTTTCACAATTTCTTGTACCTTGAGAAGATCACACCACGAACTACTCTAAACTGGGTAAATTTAGATGACTTTATCACGGCGATAGCGCCGCAGATATATTAAGATGTAATCGGTTTTTGGGATGTCCTCTTCCGCTGTAATTGTGGAGGAGGATTTTTTTTAG
>CANJPT010000085.1 GCA_947476195.1 Lewinellaceae bacterium
AGCAAAACGAATGCAAATCCATTCATTTTTCTTACAGGGTGGGTCGTCGCCCTGAATCAGCCCATACACAAACCCGACAGCAAACCCAAACAAAGCACCCCGCCCAATGCCGCGCACGATGCTCCTCCGCTCGCGGAACTTTACCCACTCCACCTGCTCCACGGGAAATACATGAAGGCCAGTTTCCGATTTATGACGACTCAAGACTAAAGTCATGGTGGTATCTGAAAGACTTTGGACATAGCCTAATGATAGCGTACGCTGCTGCGAACTTCGTAGCCACACTTGGTAATTATCATTTTTGAGCGTATCTTGCGCTACGCCAGGAATAGGAAACAAGCCAATACAAAGCAAAAAGAGTACTAGAGTTTTGATGTTCATATTTTAAACATTGAATGAGGATTGGCTCAGTGCCCAACATAATGCTCACAAATGTATAGGCAGAAAAAATCACTTAGACTACCTTTTTTTCTCCGAATAAGAGACCTTTTTAACAAAAAATCTCATATCATGACACATTTTTGAGGTTTCCATTAACTTGTCTCAAAATTCGAGCATAATATTTTTCAAAACACCTTTTTGTATCACCATGAAAGACTTTCGAGACTACTTTTTCTCTGAATTGGAGAAAAAAGTCACCACCTTAAAAGCAAAGCGCAGGTATTGGTAGACGAACTTCACATAAGCCGAAGTGTAGCGTATAAGAAAATAAACGGGGATGTGCCGATGTCACTTTCGGAGACACTGACACTTGCTAAAAAATACGGAATCTCTATCGATGCAGGCTTGTCTGGGCAAAGCGATCGGGTATTGTCTCATTACCCTGCGCTGGTTGGGGAGCAGATGTCTCCCTGGAGGTTTGTAGATCAATTGCTCGCGGTGCTTGGACAGCTTTCCGCCAGTCCAAATTTTTGCATCCGATATACCACTTGCGAAATCACCCTCTTTAACTATTTGTATTACCCGGAATTGACCGCACTGAAGTTTTATTTTTACTCCAACTCCGTCTGGAATTTATTGGGAGATCAGCGCCCCGGACAGCAGTGGGTCGATACCTTACTGGCAGATGAAGGCTTCCAGACAAAACGTATGCAACTGTTTGATATTTTGGCTAATACCCCTTCTGATGAGTATTATCAGGTCAATATGTTGGACACCACTGTGCGCCAAATTCAGTTCCTTCGAGATACGAATCAGGTGACAGCGGCTTTTGCCAGCACGGTTTTTCAACAACTAATTGACCTGACTTTGATGCTCGCCCGGTGGGCAAATGATGGGCAAAAACAAACTTCAACAGGACAACCCGGAGCCAATTTTGAATTGCACAACAATGAACTTGTGCATACCAACATCAAATTCCTGACCTCCAATGCAGCCGGGCGTATGCTGTTCAGTACGTATGATAGTCCCAATTTTATGATCTGTACAGACGAGCGAGTACTAGACCATATTGAGCTATGGTTCGACCGTTTAAAAAGTAAATCTATTAAAATCAGTAAGGAAGGCGAAAAACACCGGCAGTTTTTTTTAATGAAATGCGGGGGCGGATTGCAGCGGCATAGGATGCTATGGCCTGAACATTGTGCTGTGTTCAGGCTCTTGCCGCCAGCGCCAGCATTACTTGCGCTATTGGCAATCACTGAAATGTAGCTGAAATCCATAAGAGAAGTGCCTTCAAAGATGCGCCAATAAGCAGCACCGATGTCTTTGGGGGGCACAAAACAATAAATCCCCCGCAAAAAAGTTAATACATCCATTCAGAACCGTTTTTCAATCCGGCACCTTGCTTATCTCTATGCTCAAGCGCAACCTTCCTTTATCTGTACTTTTTCTTTTCCTCATTCAAAACCTGGACGCCCAATGCGTCTCCGGGGATTGTAAAAACGGGCGAGGTACCTATATTTTCCCCTCTGGCGCCAAATACATAGGCGATTTCAAAAACGGTGAGATCGACGGCGTGGGCGTGTGCTATTATTCCAACAAGAGTAGTTACCGGGGGGAATGGAAAAGCCGTTATCCGGAAGGGAAAGGGACCAAAACCTATGAAGATGGTACCACACGGTCTGGTCTGTGGAATAAAGGCAAACCCGTAGACGAACATGGAACCGTGTTGGCAGAATATATTGCCAAGAAAAAAGAAGAACGCGCGGATGATGGCACCAACATTCAATCTGGCTGCCTTTCAGGCGATTGCCTGAGCGGGCAAGGTGTTTTCGCTTATCCCGATGGAAGCAAATTTGAAGGAAGTTTTTTGAATGGCAAATTTGAAGGCACAGGCAGTTTTTATTTTTCTAACGGCGACAAATACGTGGGCAATTTTAAAGAAAACTACCCGGATGGAGCGGGTACCCGTTTTGTCAAAGAAACAGGTTCAGAAGAAACAGGCGAATGGAAACAAGGCGAATTTTTAGGCCACAGCCTGGTGCAGAGTGGCCAGGTAGGCTGTATTTCAGGTGACTGCGAAGGTGGCAAAGGAACCTATGTGTACAAAGAGGGTTCTGCTAAATACATTGGAACTTTTTTAAACGGAATGCCCCATGGCTTCGGGACCTGTGATTATGCCAATGGCGACCGATATGTGGGCGACTGGCAGGCGGGCGGGTTCTTTGGTAAAGGTGTTTTAAATATTCGCGATGGGACGGTCGTAGACGGTTACTGGCGCGAAGGTGAATATTTGGGTAAAGAACAACCCAACGATTACGAAACGGTTGCAGTAGCTGAAAAGCCTTCCCCGCCCCCAATAGCCATGCCAGAATCAAAAGTGTGGGCTGTGGTGGTTGGTGTAGCTTCCTATGACAATATGCCGGTGCTACGATATACAGACGACGATGCCTATCGGTTTTATGCTTTTCTGAAAAGCCCCGAAGGCGGAGCATTGCCCGACGAGCAGGTACGGGTGCTTATTGATGAAGAAGCTACCCGCGATAACGTACTAAGTTCCATGGACGAAGTCTTTGGGATGGCTGGCCCGAATGACCTCATCATTTTCTATTTCTCAGGTCATGGACTGAATGGCTCTTTCCTTCCCATCGATTTTGACGGGTACAACAATAAAATTGCCCACGAAGAGATCGCTGCTGCGTTCAATAAAAGTAAGGCTCGTTTTAAACTTTGCCTTGCCGATGCCTGCCATTCGGGAAGCCTCATCGCCATGCGCTCCGCCGATCCGGAGCCTGAGTTGGTAAAGTTTTATTCCACCCTGGCTAAATCCGTCAGTGGAACGGCACTCCTCATGTCAAGTAAAGCGGAAGAGACCTCGCTCGAATCCGCAGGCCTGCGTCAGGGTGTATTCAGCCACTTCCTTATTCGCGGCCTCAAAGGCGAGGCAGATGTGAACAAGGACAAGGTGGTAACAGTGCAGGAGTTGTTCGATTTCATCAACGACAAGGTGCGCGATTACACGGGAAATCGACAGAGCCCCGTCATTAAGGGGACGTATGATCCTCAGATGCCTGTGGCGGTGGTCCGTTAAATATTGGATACCTCGGGCATTAACCAGCAGGGATCAAGAAAAAAGGCGGCCAAAATGGTCGCCTTTTTTCTTGATCCCTGCTAAGTTCTTTAGTTTAGGATCAGTGGACGCTCAGCCTGCCAGGTTTTGGTCTCCAGTCGTACTAAATACCGCCCCGCAGGTAAGGTTCCGACATTTACCGGCAGGGTATTGAGACCGGATATAAGGTCAAGTCCTTGGTGTTGCTGCACCAGTTTCCCGTCAGCTGACCAAAGTGTCAGCCTGGCTTTTTCGCTGCCTGGGGCATTCAGACGAATGGTAAAATTGGATGTAGCAGGGTTTGGCGCAAGGTCAATATACTGTTCTGGCAAAGGATCTTCGATTACGGATACCACCGTGTTGTTGAGACTTACCAGCCACAAATTCGGGTCGAATACCAAACTAGTTGGCGAAAAATCAAGCGCAACCGTAAATTCTTGTCCGCTGTAGGTATGATTCAGCACTACGATGGTGTCCTTCAATCCATCACTCAGTTTTACAGGTACGGGCATTTCAAAAAACGAAACCGACGGGTCTGAAGTGGTTTGTAAAAGGGTTATTTTTACGTCGTTGGTTTGGCTTTTCGACCAGTTAATCTGGTAGGATGGAAACCCTTTTCCAAAAAACCAATCGGTAAAAAACTCGTCCAGATTCGTCCCGGAAGCCGCCTCCATGTGGGCTTTAAAATCAGATGTTTTTACGTAGCCATAGACCAAGGCAGGGTCGTTGACATAGTTGTGAACACCAGCAAAAAAAATACTGTCGCCAAACTTCCAGCGCAACATGTGGAGTAACATAGCACCTTTGGCGTAAGAAAGACGACTATTGAAAACCCGCGCAACGCTGGTGGTATCATCCACCCAGACGGAACCATCGGGTATAAGCGTAGCTTTGCTAATTCGGTCTGCTTTATAAAGCTCCCAATATTGGGGCCGTAAAAAGTTGTAACAAAGTCCGGTTAAATAGCTGGCAAAGCCCTCATTGAGCCAAATATCCGCCCAGGAAGCACAGGTTATTTTGTCGCCAAACCATTGGTGTGCCAATTCGTGTGAAAGGAGTTCAAAGCCAAAATCGGAGACAAAACTCATGGTTTGGTGTTCCATCCCTCCTAACCTGCTAAATTGAGCATGACCATATTTTTCGGCTTGAAATGGATACTTGCCAAAAAGCTGGTTGAACATTTGAAAGACCACTACATTATCGTCAATACCGATTTGAGCATCAGCCAGTCTTTCAGGATAAACGTAGTTGAGTATTGGCGTGGTGTCGCCGCCAAAAGGTACCGAAACCGTGAAGACCGTATAGTTCGTCACAGCGATGCCGATCAGGTATGCTGCAATGGGGTATCTATGCCGCCAATGCGCTGTGATCCAACCATTTGTCGTCGTTTCCGATTCTAAAAGTCCATTGCTTGCAGCCCGATATCCGGAGGGATTGGTAATAAAAATGTCAATTGAATCGATTTTATCCTGGAGCGCTTGTTTGCAGGGCCACCATTCCATGGCGCCATAAGGCTCGGAAAGCGTCCAAAGGACTGGTGCGCCTGCATGGGTGTCCACCCTAAATGAGCCAAAACCGGTCGAGTCTGGTATACCCTGATAAAAAAACGTAAGTGAATCGGCCAGAAATGCAGGTAATTGAGCAGGAAACGCAACAGTGATCACATCGCCATCCTGAGTATACAGGAGGTTTTGCCCATGAAAACGAATGCTATCCATACTTAGAACCTGAGAAAAATCAAATTCAAGACTTCCTACCATTTCTGATGGCTCAAACACCGTCATCACTTCTCCCTTGATGTACTTTACTGCTGGATCCACGGTCCAATGCAAGCGGCAATAACGAATATCACTTCGGTTATCAGCGCTACGCTGAAGGTCGCGGTCGGATGCTCCAGGATGGGTGCGAATCCAGGCTGCTTTTTCATTTTCAGCGATGTCAACAAGTGGGTCTAAAACCTGAGCAAACAGGTTGGCTGCTAATAGACAGTAGAGCACAGAGAGCCAGGTTGTTTTCATGATCGAATTGGCTTGAATTATTCACCCGTTACTTAGTAACGTATTTTGAGGGGCTCTCCTGAAATTTTGCCTTACAGTTCGCACCGCAAAATCCATAGATCGTACCATTATAATGGAGAGTGTCTTCTACCGAACGGTCAATTTTCATCTCACATACAATATCCTGATCGCCGGCCCAGGGTAAGGTTTCCTGGCTTACTGAAGGGTTTGATTGCGTTGCAGGGTCTTGTTTAACCGTGTTTTGAGTGTTTGGCCGGCAAGACATCAAAAGTATTGCGGACAAAAAAAGTACGTTGAGTAACCGGATCTTCATTTTTTTATCGTTAAAGATAAGGAAAAAGGAGTCGTGGCGCGATCTTAGCCTCGCCACGACTTTGGATCAAAATTACGGCTTTACCGTGAATTTTACGGTCTTAGTACTACTATTATCTCCATGATCTATCACAGTGACCGTCATGGTCACAGCTGTTTCGGCTGCTACGGATGGGGTGAAGTAGGCTTCAAAATGATAATCCGTTTCGTCGTGAACTGCTGGAGAAGCTGTAAAAAGTTCAGAGCCGTCAGAATCTTTGGTGACTTTAACATCCATTTCATGAAGACTTTCATCGGTCACGTGAATATGTACATGGACTTCACCGCTGATCGATGCACCCTCGGTCGGATTTTCAATAGTGATTGCCGGGGCTGTGATGTCGTCTTCATGGTGATGACAGGCGGCCAGGGTAGTAAAGCAAAATGCTGCGAATAAAAAAGATTTGATCTGCATGTAAATAATTTTAAGTTTTAAAAAATGTAGTTAAGTGTTGTCATCCATCGGGTATGCGCCTGGATTTTCCCTTCACCCAGATCCTGAGAAACAGGTTGTTGAACGGTGCATCCAAACGAAAAATGGCCGGCATACACATCCAATCCCAGGGTGGCCAGCACAATGCTGCCTCCGGTTCCATCTACATAGGAAACGCCGTTATAACTGGCATCCGCGAGGTCAGTGAATATTCCGGCATTGGGCAAAAGAGAGAATTTTGAGAATTTTTTCCAATAAAAAGCTTTAACGGACCCACTCACCCGGTTGCCGAAATGGTAGCCTTGCCGATTGCTCATATTCAAGCGGCCCAATACATCTGCAGTAAATCCCCCGGCGCCCCGGCGAATGGTATAGGCTGCAGAAAGCATAAAATCGGTACTTCCTGAACCTGGTTGCAAATTTTCGTGGAGCAATTTCCCCTCGTTGTCCTTCACTTCCTTCCGGCCAGTAGGCAATTTGATTCCGGTTCCCAGCGTCAGCGTGTGTTGCCAGGTTTTACCAAGGCTATCACCTGTATCCAGCAGGATAAAGCTGCCGAGCACCGAAGCGTCGCCCAGGCCTTGGCTGTGGGTTATACGATTGTCTTCATTTCGGCTATAATTGTGGTAAGGCATTAGTACGAGGACTTGAAGGCGACGCATGGGGTAAAACCGCCCCAGCATATCGACTGTTCGGAATTGTTCTTCCGAGTTAAAGGTGCCTCCCTGGGCTGCATTCAGACTGTGTGCTGATCGGTAGGATTGCTCGGAGTACCGGAATCCTACAAAATGTCGATGAAATTCCGGTAAAATGCCAAAATAGTTGCCACCAATAGAACATCCACAGACGTCGCAAGCGGACGCAACTGACCCAATGGTCAGCAACGCCACTGTTAAAAACAGTGTACGCATAAATATTGAAATTTGACTGATAAATAAGGTTTTACGGAAGTTGGCTCCGGTTTATCCGAAAGACTTGTTCCGGGCAGTTATTGCCGTTTCAAAGTGGGAAGAATGGCTGTAGGCCATTGAAATACGCACCAAAAGAAAAATAAACGGTGCTGACTCAGGCCACAGGGGGTCTGAAAATACCTTTCACGGGCGCGTCGGGTAAAAAAATACGATAAGGCGGGAGCATTATCGCGGCTTTCACTTTATACATGGAAAGCATTGGAAGGGCTTGAAACTCAAAAAACAACTGAATATCCTTGCTCTCCCGAAATGAATCCGGCAATTGCGGCTCTTTAGAGTTGTTTTCTTCGCGGGCAGCGATTTGTTTCATAAAAGCACACTGCCCGTCGCAGTGTAGCGCGGGCTTGTTTTTATTAACACACAGCGCTACGTAAGATGCACGGTTCAACTGATACTGCAGCGTCCAGACTGTCCGGATGGACGCTTGGCCAAGTATCCCGCATATAAGTAAGGAAGTGAGGATCCGTTGCATGGTGAAACCCAAAGGTAAGGGCTTATTAATTAGCATCATGTCAAATATTGAGGACAGGAAAATAAATTATTGCTTTATGACCATTGTTAGTTTGAGCCATGATATTGGTTATCTGGTTTCCAGCATTTTACGTTGGTTTGAGGTTAATAGTGACGGAAGACCCTTCCTAACGTCTTCTTAACGGTTTTGAAAAAAGTGGGGCTTTTTTCTGCTTTTCTGCCGTCTTTTTCGTGTCTTTGTGATATGAAATGCAGGCCTCTTTTATTTAAAATCACTTGAAAGTGACCGCCACCACAACCAAAAAAACGCCGGTATCTGTTCCGCTTACGGATTCGCAGCTCATTGCCCTGTATTTGCAGGAGCAGGATGCCCGATATTTCAGTCAGCTGTATCGCCGATATGCAGGAAGGGTGTTTGCTAAATGTATTTCCATGTTGGCAGATCATGGAATGGCACGAGACGCGACGCAGGATGTGTTTATCAAAATACTACTCAATCTTTCGAAGTTTACCGAACAATCTTCCTTTTCTACTTGGGTGTATTCGGTTACTTATAATTATTGTATTGATCTGATTCGCAAGAAGAAGAAGAACATTCTGATCTTCACAGAGGATATAGGTCGTGTCAGCACAGCGTCAGAGGTAGAAATACCCGACAGTGTAATCTTAGAAATGGAAACCAACCGCCTCGAAAAAGTGATGGACAACCTGCCTGTAGGGGACAAAGCTATTTTGGACATGAAATATACGGAAGATATGTCTATCAAAGAAATAGGTGAAGTATTGGGTAAGACCGAAAGCGCCATCAAAATGCAGATCATGCGTGCAAAGATCAGGGCACAAGGCATCTATGAAGAAATGTATGGAACAGAACCCATTGGAGCATGAATAATGCCAACCCGACCTTATCACTCGCGTCTTGCCTTCGGCGCATAAACAAAGGCCGCTATGAACAATAGTCTCAAAAAGTTGCAAGCAGAACGAGAAGCCATGCTTCCCCCGGAACTGGAGGATCGTATCTCTCAACATGTTGGTACTCTATCGTTGTTTAGCAACGTAATCGAAGTATTTGTGCCAAATGCATTACAGGTCGTGGTTCAACTTGTAGGCGGGGAGGACCTGCCTTGTCTCAAAAAAGCCTCCCGAAGCGCAGCAGGTACTAAGATGGATTGGCGAACGCCACCAGAGCCTTCCTTGCCAAGCCCTATCTGACCTGCCTGACTTTCGCAAACAATTTTCTAAGTCACTATAATGGACCATCTTCCTGTTTCTGGGCCTGTAGCTCAATTAATAGCGCAATTTTCTGCTTTCTTCCCCAAATTTATCGGAGCACTCACCATCCTGTGCGTAGGTTGGTTGGTGTCGCGTACGGTAGGCAAAATTTTGAGTAAGGTGCTGGCAAATATTGGAATTGATCGTCTTGCCGAAATGCTCAAGGATATCGATCTGGTACATCGAACAGGGATGCTGAAAGAAAAGCTTTCGGTCATTATCGCCAAGATTGTGTATTATATGATGATGCTAACCTTCATCATTGCGGCGACTGAAACACTGGGCGTAGCAGCTATTACACAACTGTTTACGGATTTGATGAAGTATCTGCCCTCCTTGCTCACCGCCTCGGTAGTATTCATGTTGGGCTTGTTTTTGGCAAATATGGTGAAGGGGGTAGTCATTACACTCTGTCAATCGCTCGGAATCGCTGCTGCGAAAATGATCGGATCTGTCATTTTTTATTTTCTGTTTGTTATGATAGCCGTCAGTGCACTCGCGCAAGCTAAGATCAATACCGAGTTCATCTCATCCAGCCTTGTAGTAGTCATCGGTGCTGGAGCGCTGGCCTTTGCCTTTGGATATGGCCTTGCATCCAAAGACTTGGTATCCAATTATTTGGCGAGTTTTTACAACAAAAACAAAGTACGGGTGGGCGACGATGTCCGTATTATCGGAGAACGTGGTAAAGTGGTGCTCCTTGATAGCACGTCTATGATCTTACAGACGGCTGAACGTGCAATTATTATCCCGTTGAGCAAAATGACTACGGAGAAGATAGAAGTCTTCTATCCTGACCCGCAGGACAGTGACTTACTCGAAGCGGAGAACTGACCGCTGCGTGCACAGCTTTTTTGTAGGGAAGGCGCCCATAGCAAGTTACCTTTCAAGCAATTAGCCCCATCCTAGGGTAGACAACGCTTATAAAAAACAGCCCTCCGCTCTTTCTCATTTGAAAGAATCGGAGGGCCCCCGCCTTCGGTTGTCTTTACGCTTTCGCGCTTTTATCTTTGAAGTGTGCCCAGCTTATTGAAGCGCACTAATTCGTCAAAAATAATTTTCCAGGTTTGTGTTAATCTTCCTTTTCAAAGGGCAGCGCTTGTAATTTTCTCGTCTCAAGCCTTTGCTGTACTTTGTGCTGTTCTTTTTAAAAGTGGTATGCTTTTAAAAAGTAACGGTTGTTTATTCCCTAAAAGTATAATGCAAATATGAGCATTTTTTCCTCTTACCTGTTGCATTGGCTCCCCGAATTTGACCTAAACAGATTCTTTTTTATTAATAATTTTGCAATAAAATAAAATTATTATTAAAAATAAATCAATAAAAATTTGTTTTTGATTTACAATTTTTAACAAAATGCCTCAAAAAATACAAATACACGAAAAGTTTTCAAATCAAAAATAAAATTCATTTGCCCGCCGCTTAATCTAAAAAATCATCCGTTCCTTTAAAAAAAGCCACCGCTTCTTGGATTGTAGACCCTTAAAAAGTCTTAGTTTTTCTGTTGAAATACCCCTCGGGGTAAAACAGAATCTTCCGTCCCGATATTTTTTTTGCAACTCAATGGAAAAATGGTTGCGTAAAAGCCAAACGGATTTACCTTTGCGCTTCTTTTGGAAAGAAACTAGCGGGAGTGGCGGAATTGGTAGACGCATACGCTTCAGGTGCGTACGCCGCAAGGTGTGGGGGTTCGAGTCCCCCCTCCCGCACAAAATTAAAATTGATTATCAAGGAATTATGTGAAAACATAATTCCTTTTTTTGTGCCTATGCAGGAGTTTTAAGGTAATTGCTTTCCAATCCAGTACACCTCATTTTTTAGATTGCCATGGGTAATGGTTTGTATTTAGGTCAAATGTAGCCAGGAATACCCCTGGTATTGTCACAGCATCGCACCTTGTAAATACAACCCCGACAAGCGTTTTTTTTCGTTTTATCCCCCTATTTTTGCAAAAAAATTACACTATACATGAGAATCAGCACCCGTTTTTTTCTTCTCCTTTCCTTTTCGGTTCTTTTCTGGCAAGCGAACGCTCAAACGGTATCCATTGGCTCCTTACGTCCCTATCTGGATACCCTCACGGTAGCACAAAAGGTAGACTTGCTTGGATATTTGCGATATCAGGGGTCGAGCATTGATCGTGAGGTAGCGCAATCTTTCCTCCAATTGGATAAAGAAAAACAAGATCGAGCGTTGCAGTATATTCGGCTTGAACTCCTGAAAAAATTGGGTGAGACCGAAGATCGAACTACCGTACGCTGGAATCGGGACACCATTCAATTGGGTCGCGTCGAGGAGGGCGAATCTATTACGGATTCATTTATGGTCACCAATACTGGTGCAAAGCCCTACCTGATCAAAGATATAAAAACGACTTGCGATTGCACCGTAATACGCCGCCCCACGTATCCCTTGATGCCTGGCGAAACAGCCGCTGTGCGTGTAGAATTTGACACCCGCGGTAAAGCGGGCCAAACAACTCCAGGGGTGGTGGTATATGACAATACGGCCCCCAATGGAAGGCATATCGTATATCTCAATGGGGAAATAGTGCCTCGGGTAAAGCTTAAGAATGGTTTGGGAAATTGACTGAGTGAGGGTACCAAAAGCTCAGTATTGCTGATTTTTTGTGGTTGAATTGCAAATCCAGCTTGGCCACTTATTCACTCACCCACTCATTCATTCACCCATTCACTCACTCAAACCGCTCCCCCAGTTGTTTCTTTAAAGCATTCATTTCATCCCTAAATTGCGCCGCGCTGATAAAATCGAGGTCTTTGGCGGCTGTTTTCATTCGTTTTTCTGCATCGGCAACCATCTTTTCCAGTTGACTGCGGTTAGCAAAGGCTACGATGGGCTCTGCTGCCAGGCTAATTTCCTCGTTTTCAACATAGAACTTGGTTGGTGAAACGTCTCTTACGTCCAGAATACTTCTTGTGGCCAGGATCTGCTCTTTGGTCTTAGTCACGGTAGTGGGGGTAATTCCGTGTAATTCGTTGTAAATAATTTGGATACTGCGCCGACGCGTAGTCTCGTCCATGGTATGACGCATAGCATCAGTGATCTTGTCAGCGTAAAAGATAACCAGGCCATTTGAGTTACGGGCAGCACGGCCTGCTGTTTGTGTGAGCGAACGGGCCGTACGCAAAAAACCTTCTTTGTCAGCGTCCAGGATAGCCACCAGCGATACCTCAGGCAGGTCAAGTCCTTCTCGGAGAAGGTTTACCCCGATAAGCACGTCAAACTCACCCAGGCGAAGATTTCGCAGGATCTCTACCCGTTCCATTGTTTCTACTTCGGAGTGGATATATCGGCATCGAATGCCTACCTTATCAAAATAATTGGCCAGTTCTTCGGCCATTCTTTTAGTCAGCGTTGTCACTAAGGTGCGTTCATCCACATCCACCCGTTTTTGAATTTCTTCAATGAGGTCATCGATCTGGTTTAGGGAGGGGCGCACCTGGATTGGAGGATCGAGCAGTCCTGTTGGGCGCACCAATTGTTCTACCACCACACCTTCTGTTTTTTCTAATTCGTAGTCGGCAGGGGTCGCACTGACAAAAATAACCTGATTGATCATGCCCTCGAACTCATCGAAGTTAAGCGGCCGGTTGTCCATAGCCGAAGGCAGGCGGAAGCCAAAATTGACCAGCGATTGCTTCCGCGCCCGGTCGCCCCCCCACATGCCGCGTACCTGTGGGATGGTCACGTGGCTTTCGTCAATGATCATTAAAAAGTCATCCGAGAAATAATCCAGCAGACAGAATGGCCGGGTCCCTGGTTTTCGCTGGTCAAAAAAGCGCGAATAATTTTCAATACCGGAACAATAGCCCAGTTCTCGGATCATTTCCAGGTCAAAAGAAGTACGTTCTTTAATGCGTCGGGCTTCCGAAGAGCGGCCTTCACTAATAAAATACCGCTCCTGTGCCATCATCTCATCCTGAATACTGTGTATGATTTCCGTCAGGCGGTCTTTTGGTGCCACATAGAGGTTGGCCGGAAAAATGGCTGCTGTATCTATTGCCTCGATGCGTCGTCCGGAAACAAGTTCGAGGCTTTCTATACTTTCAACCTCATCGCCGAAGAAGATGACCCGATAGCCAGTGTCTGCGTATGGCAGGTTTATATCTACCGTATCGCCCCGAACCCTGAAAGTGCCCCGTGAGAAATCTGTCTCTGTACGGGAATAAAGGCTGTCAGTAAGGGCATATAGGAATTGGGTTTTGGGGAGTTTCATTCCTTTTTGGAGCCTGATGATACCTGTCTTAAAATCCTCCGGGTTACCCATGCCATAAATGCAGGAGACGGAAGCTACAATGATGATATCCCGCCGGCCAGAAAGCAGCGTACTGGTGGCACGGAGTCGGAGCTTATCTACCAACTCATTGATTTGCAGGTCTTTTTCAATGTAAGTGTCGGATACAGAAAGATATGCCTCTGGCTGGTAATAATCGTAATACGATACGAAGTACTCTACGGCATTGTCAGGGAAAAAGCTCTGTAACTCGCCGTACAATTGGGCTGTGAGTGTCTTGTTGTGGGTGAGTACCAGGGTAGGCTTGTTGAGTTGAGCGATGACATTGGCCATCGTAAACGTTTTACCAGAGCCAGTTACACCCAGTAGTACCTGTGCTTGATCGCCCTGCTTGATGCCATTTACCAACTGCTCGATGGCTTGCGGTTGGTCGCCGGTTGGGACGTAGTTGGAAGTGATTTTAAAATCCATAATAAGAAGGCAAAAATACTTCGTTTGTAATTGCTTAGCATGTTTTCATTCCAGATACCGCCGAGTATTGGATAAGAATCATACAGAAAAGGCCAGCTGACCGAAATAACGGTAGCCAACGATGTTAGGCAAGGGGTTTGAGCTGCCGTGCACCGTAATATATTATGGTGCGTTGCACCTCCAACAAATCTTTCTAAAAAAAACATGAGCCACCCCGGAAACCGAGATGACTCATATTTATATTTACTCGAAAAAATCTGAACGGAAAACCGTTCGGTTTTTTTAGCGTTGTACTATTACGCGGCGGATTGCGGTTTCGCCATCTACCGTAACACGTAGGAAGTACGCGCCTTCTGCCATATTGCTAAGATTAACGTTTTGGCTGAGGTTGCTCAGCTTGCCAGCGTTAAGTGTCTGAATCGTTTGACCAAGTGTATTCAGTACTTCGATACGAACCTCAGCAGCCGTTGCCAGTGCGAGGTTGAGTGTCAGGATGCCAGAAGTCGGGTTAGGACTGATGACAAATGACTGGATAGAAGCAGGATCTACGGTGCCAACGGTAACTACAGTAGCAGATGCAGTACCTGCAAGCGAACATTGGTCGCTAACCGTACAAGTATACGTACCTGCTGGAACGCCAGAAAGATCTTGTGTGGTTGCGCCATTGCTCCACTGGTAGGTAAAGAAGGCATCATCACCGATAATCTCAGCGATACCTCCAGAAGGTGTGAGGTTCACAGAGCCTACACCCGCCACAGCGGTCGCCGATATGTCGTTCGTAAGTGGAAGGAAGGCTACTGGCAACGACTCACCTACATAGAAGCAAGCGTTTGAGTAGTCGATCGTGTGGAGGAAAAGAGCCGTTCCTGTAGCGCCATTGCCTACTACAACTGGTGTAAAGTAGTAAATATTACCAGCCATCATAAACGAGGTATTATCGTTTGGAACACCAGGCGTATAGACATTCGGAAGTATCTGGAATGAGCCAAGGTAGTTAGGATCATCGGCAGGATAAATAGATGGATCAAGCGGTTGTGCAGAAATTGCCCAAGCCATACCAGCTACTACGCCTTCGTTTGGCAACACGAAGCTGCTTGCATCTACGGTGATCAGGTCGGCCAAAACACCTTCCCAGCAGAGCAAATTGCTTGCACTTGTGTAAGTACCAACTACGCCGTCCGTGCAAGGAACACTTGCTACCTTTTGGATCTCGATACAGAATTCACCAACAGCCAATGGGCCGCCGAATGAACTTCCGTCGAAGCCATCAATCATCATATAGTAGTTCTGTCCAGCTACAGTCTCGAGGTCAACCGCTGAGCGCCAGTCAGGAATACCGGTAGCATAGAGGTCGTCGTTGCAGATAACTTCTGTCAGATCAGTACAGTCATTGCCTTCATAAACAAGCATTTGCGTATCGCCAGGGCCTGTGATGTAGTTGGTTGAGGCACATGGCACGGTCTCAATGTGATATTTATCGCCGTCTCCAACGAAAGTGTACCACATGGTTGTGTTGAGGATGTCATTGCCAGCGGCATCTGCGTCTTCACCCCAGCAAGATACTGCAGGGTCTGAAGGAGATGTTGTGGCTGTGGTATTGTTATAGATACCGGTAGTTTGCGTGATTGGCTGGCCAAAGTAGAGCGTAAGGTCTACCGCAGCGTCGCATACGTCCACATTGTATACAAGTGATGGGAGCTTAATGTACTCTACATCATCAATATAGTACTGGTTGAAGTTATTGGTGCCATAGAAGTCAATGCCACCCAAGTTATTCGGGTAAGCCATTTTTTTCACGTACTGACCATTAACCCACAGGGTCATCAGGTTGTTGTCAAGATCAATAATATGCTTCACTTCGAACCACTGCCCATTCGGGTAGCTGAAGGTTGCAAGACTTGCACCTGCGCCGATCTGAATATGACCGCTGCTGTTGGCTTCAAAGAATACATCCAGATTCCATGCGCCAGCACCAATCGGTACGACGTTCTGGATATTGTAGTAGGCTTGTTTTCCAGCAGGAACATAGCACATCCACTTCAATTCGTAGCGGCCTGTGGTTTTATTCCCAAGTTTAAGAACAATGTCTTGTGGGCCGCCAGTAGTAGCGGTACTTACGACTTTAAACGACTTGGTGCCAGAGTTTGCTTGTTCTGTGGATATGATACCGTCTTCCGTAGTACCTGTTGCTCCGCTCCAGGTAGAAAACCAGCTATTAGCAGCACCATTTTGTGCTACGTTTTGTTGTGCCAGTTTTTGGGTCGTATTGTACGTTTCCATGTTGTCGCAAACAATCTTGTTCGGGTTAAGTGCACAAGGCACTACACAAGGAGCACAAGCGTTGAAACATACCGCAGCGAGGACAAGAGGGTCTGCACCTACGGTTACAATGCGGTCAAAGCCACCCATTGTTGGGTTGGCTACGCCACAAGCTGCGAGTGGAATACCGTCTTCTCTGTTAGCCGGATTTGGGCCGTTGATGAAGCGATACAAGTATGAACCAGCTGCCAGTGGAGCGGTGTAAGACCAAATACCAGCACCTTCATTGACCATTGGGAAAAGAGATGGCGTTGGGCCGCTGAACGTACCAGCAATCCACATCCCTGCAGGGCTAACCGTGATCAGCGAAGCATTTACTTTCACGGTCACATCGTTAACGGATGGAACAGGCTCAGACATTTCGAGATCATCCACTTTCCAGTAGTACTCATAGTTACCAGCCCAGCGGAGCTGGACGATTACCTGAGCTTGATTGTCCGCTTCCGGAATGGCCACGTCGATAAATCCTTCGTAAAACTGAAAGTTAGTACCAACTTCAGCTACTAAATTGTCAAATTCTGGCACATTGTGGTAAGTAAATGTAGCGCCACCATTGGTACTGATACCGATTTTGGCCACGTCTGCACCCGAGTAGGTGCGGAAAAAGGTGTAGAACTTGAGATGGACACCTGATTTACCTGTGCAGTTGGCAGGATTTCCAGTTCCCGTGAGGGTAACATCGTGTGCGCCGTCACCATTGCCGTCAGAGTCAAACCAGAAATACCCGGTGGCTCCGGTAGGAATACCCGTTGTTGGGCCATTATAGAGGCCAGCATCCAAATCGTCGGTCCAGGTCCATTCCGTTGGGGTTATACTTTGGTTTGTGCCGCCGTTGATCCAGTTGGCTTCGGCTACTGCAACGTCGGAGAAGGTTTCCGTCCAGAAAGCCTGGGCGAAAGAAACTTGAAAGCCGAGCGCCAGTGCAAGCACGACCAAAAGGCTCTTAAAAGTCATTGTTTTTACCATGAGTGGAAAAAATGAGTTAGGTTAACAGTTAAACATAATTGCGTTAGAGGCGTCAAAATTCAGAAAAAGAATTCGGACGTTCTCCTTTTATGGTACGGAATTTCACCAAATGACGGTTTTTAACAAAAACAGCCATTTGGTAAAGTTGTTTGATTGGGTATGCTTTGGAATAACAAGGTATGGAGCAATACGTATATCAGGTTTGTATTCAGCAAAAAAATAAGCTTTTTGTGTTTTATATAGCTGATAATCAGTTAGTCGCATGTTGGCTCACCCGTTTGTCCATCAGTCGGAACCAGATCGGCGGCATCAAGGCCAACAGGATGCTCGTGGGGTAGCCAAAGGGTAATTGCGGGCTTTCGTCCAGGTGTCGCAGGATTTGGTATTTTCGGGTGGATTTATAGTGGTGATCACTATGTCGAGTGAGTTCGTACAGAAAAATCCGGCCCAATTCATGATCGCTGTTCCAGGAATGTCGGGGCGACACAGGTTCTGGACGTCCGTTCGGCAAAATCTGGCGCCGCAAACCGTAGTGTTCAATATAGTTGACTGTTTCCAAAAGCAAAAAGCCGACCATCGCAATAGCCCCTGCCCCGAGTAAGCCTTTCCAGCCAAAAAGGAAGAAAATGCCCGCAAGCCAAAGTGTCTGGAACAAACTGTATCGCAGCATTGCATTAGACCAGGAGGCTTCTGGCAGATCGTATTTTGCAAGTCGTTCACGCTCGAGTGCCCAGGCACTCTGCCAGCCTTTGGATACGGAGCGCAACCAAAAGCCGAATACGTTTTCGCCCAGCCGCGCCGAAGCAGGATCCTCATCCGTGGCTACATGCTTGTGATGTCCGCGATTATGTTCCACAAAAAAATGTTGATAAAGCGAGGGTAAAAGCATGATCTGCGCCAGTAATTGTTCCGTTTTATTTGCCCGATGGCCTAACTCATGGGCGACATTGATGCCACAAACACCAACTACAACACCAACACTAAGCGTGAGACCCAGTACTTCTGCCGTTGAAAGTATTTGTCCGGACAAGGTCCATAAGTACCAGGCAACAATGCTGAATAGCAGGGGTGCATTGGCGTACAACAAGCAATCAAAAAACATCCTTTTTGACCGGCTTTCTTCTGCGATCTGCGGAACATTTTCTGTTGATGCGGGCGTAAAAAGTTCAACGACCGGCAATATGCCAAATACAAGCACCACGGTAAGCCAAGACCAGGCGCCCTGCCAAGCCAAGCCTGACAATGTACTGACAGGTACTAGATAAGCGATAATATATTTTATATCTCTCATAAATCCAATATTTTCCATTGTAAAGCGGCTTTCACCAGGCCTGCGGTATTACGTGCGCCGAGCTTGGCGAGTAAGGCAGCCCTGTGGCTTTCTACGGTTTTTTCGGAAAGAAAAAGTTGTACGGCAATTTCGGGTGTGGTACGTTCGTCCATGATCAGCTGCAACACTTCACGCTCCCGGCGGCTGATTTTGGGCGGTTCCTTGGCTACTACCCCACCCGCCCGATGGTGCATCAAGCCGCGCATGACCACATCCGTCACTTCTTTACTAAAGTAGGTTTTGCCCTCGGAAAGGGTGCGAATAGCATAGCAGAGCTCGGCTTTTCCAGTGTTTTTGAGTACGTAGCCTTGTGCTCCGAGACCCAGCATCGCAGAGATGTAACTTTCTTCGCTAAGCATGGATAGTACCAGGATTTTAAGGTCTGGCAGGCCTTTGCGGAGTTGCTTGCAGACTTCCAGGCCAGATTGGTCGGGCAAACTGATATCAAGTAACAACACGTTGGGCGGGTCGGCACATACCATTTGAAGCGTCTCGGCAGCGGTCTTTGCTTTTCCAATCAGTTCGAAATCAGGTTCGCCCTTCAGCAGGCTTTCTAACCCTTCGGCAAACATAACGTGATCGTCAGCAATAAGAATACGAATCATGGGCGATTGCTGGGAATGTACTCAAGGTGAATAACAAGGTTGAATATACCGTCAAAAGTACTGCTAAACACGATACCTCAAAATCCTTACTGCTCTTCCTAAGACAGGAAAAATTAAATTTAAGCAAACTAAATAGCGGAGTATCCTAAGCAAGCTTACAAAGCCATTTTACCTTTGCGAGAATCGCCAGATTCCAGACTTCACAAATCACCAATTGCACATCCTTAAATACAGTATCAATGGAATATCGCATAGAAAAAGACACTATGGGCAAAGTACAGGTACCAGCCCATGTTTACTGGGGCGCACAGACCCAACGCTCCATCGAGAATTTCAAAATTGCCCGCGACACCAACCGGATGCCCATCGAGATCATTCGGGCGTTTGCTTTTTTGAAAAAAGCCGCGGCCATCACCAATTTTGAGGCAGGTGTATTGCCAAAACAAAAATGTGATCTCATAGGTCAGGTATGTGATGAGATACTGGCGGGTAAATTGGACGACCAATTCCCGCTCGTGGTCTGGCAAACAGGCTCTGGAACACAGAGTAACATGAATGCAAATGAGGTCATCGCCTATCGTGCTCACGTGCTGCAAGGAGGCCAACTCATAGACGAGCAAAAATTTGTACACCCCAACGATGACGTCAATAAAAGTCAGTCCTCCAACGATACCTTTCCAACGGCCATGCACATCGCCGCTTACCAGATGCTGATGGAGGTCACTATTCCTGGCTTGGAAAAGCTTCGGGATACCCTACAGGCCAAATCTGAAGTATTCATGGATGTGGTGAAGATTGGTCGTACGCACTTCATGGATGCTACTCCGCTTACACTCGGGCAGGAATTCAGTGGCTATGTTGCGCAGCTCAATCACGGACTGCGTACCGTACGTAATTCTCTGGTCCACCTTTCGGAGCTTGCACTTGGCGGCACGGCAGTAGGTACCGGAATCAATACGCCAAAGGGGTATTCTGAAAATGTTGCAAGTCACATTGCCAGTCTTACGGGACTGCCATTTATTACAGCGCCGAATAAATTTGAATCCCTGGCCGCTCACGATGGCATTGTTGAAGCCCATGGCGCACTCAAAACCGTGGCAGTCAGTCTAATGAAAATTGCCAATGACGTGCGGATGTTATCTTCAGGCCCGCGTTCCGGCATTGGTGAAATTCACATTCCAGACAACGAACCAGGCTCCAGCATTATGCCCGGCAAGGTTAATCCCACCCAGTGCGAAGCCATTACGATGGTAGCGGCACAAGTGATGGGTAATGATGTAGCAATCAATATTGGCGGCTCCAACGGACACTTCGAACTCAATGTGTTCAAGCCAGTAATGATCTACAAC
>CANJPT010000086.1 GCA_947476195.1 Lewinellaceae bacterium
GTAAAAGACTTTTTGAAAGGTGGCGGCGATAAATTACTCCGAAATGATGGCGGAAAATTCACAGACGTTTCCAAACAATCCGGCATCTATGGTAGCCTAATTGGTTTTGGATTGGGCGTCACAGTTGGAGATGTAAACGGCGACCACTGGCCAGACCTTTATATCTCCAATGATTTTTATGAACGCGACTATTTGTACATAAACCAAGGCAATGGCAACTTTAAAGAGGAAATTGAAAAACAGATGGAGCACCTTAGCCAGGCTTCCATGGGAGCCGATATGGCCGACATGAACAACGATGGTTTTCCGGAAATTTTCACTACCGAGATGCTTCCAAGCGAGGATCAACGTCTAAAATCCATGATTCTTTTTGAAAATTACAACATTTACCAACTAAAATTGGACCGTGGTTTTTATCATCAGTACATGCAAAATTGTCTTCAACTCAACAACAAGGATAAAACTTTCAGCGAAATCGCCTATTACGCCGGGGTAGCCGCGAGTGATTGGAGTTGGGGCGCATTGCTATTTGATGCAGACAACGACGGATTCCGCGATATTTATATTTGCAATGGCATCTATAAGGATGTCATTGACCAAGATTTTATTGATTTCTTCGCCGACGATGTCGTGCAAAAAATGGCCCTTACAGGTAAAAAAGAGCAAATTAACGAAATAATCTCAAAAATGCCATCTACCCCCTTGCTTAACAAGGCTTTCCGAAATACCGGCGTCCTTACTTTTGAAGACAAAGGGATTGATTGGGGTTTTAATACGCCCTCCTATTCCAATGGTGCCGCATTCGGAGATCTAGACAACGATGGTGACTTGGATTTGGTTATCAACAATGTCAATCAACCTGCTTTTTTGTATCGTAACAATGCTGACAACCAATTACATAACCATTTTTTGAGTGTCAACCTAAAAGGCAAAGGACTCAATACGTTTGCTATTGGCTCAAAGGTCACTGCCTTTCGCGGAACAGAACAAATAAATGCCCAATTGATCCCAACCCGAGGATTTCAGTCGTCTGTAGACTATAAAATGGTGTTTGGGCTTGGCCAATCTAATACCATTGATTCCCTCGTAGTTGAATGGCCTGACAATACCAAAACGGTACAAATAAGCCCAAAATTAGATGCTACCCTCAACCTTTCCTGGGAAAACAGCACTAAATCAGTTGCCTCTAAAGGTGATGTGCCAAGCTCGCATCCTGAATATTTATTCCAAGAATCCCCCTCTCCATTCCAAAAGTTTGAGGAAGACGATTTTGTCGATTTTTATCCAGAAGGGCTAAGCTTTCGGAAAATTTCAAGAGAAGGACCTAAAACTGCCGTCGGTGATGTTAATGGTGATGGGCTGGAAGATGTTTTTTTGGGCGCACCAGCAGGAAAATCTGCTTGTTTGTATTTCCAAACAGCTAAAGGTGATTTCATCAAAAGCATACAAGCTATATTTGAAGTGGATTCTGTTTTTGAAGATACCGCCATTTTATTGTTCGATGCTGACGGTGACAAAGACTTAGATCTTTTTGTCGGTTCTGGTGGTAACAAATATGAAGTTGGAGCTAAACTGTTACAAGATCGAATCTATGTAAACGACGGAAAAGGCAACTTTAAATCGAATCCTTATGCCTTATCAATGAACGGCTACAACACTTCGGTTGCCGTTCCCTTTGACTTCGACGGCGATGGTGATTTAGACCTATTTGTAGGAAGTCGCTCTGTACCAGGAAATTATGGGGTGCCACCCAGACAGTTTCTCTATGAAAATGATGGGACAGGAAACTTCACCGATATAGCCAAAACCAATGCCGAAGACCTAAAACTCATTGGAATGGTGACGGATGCTACGCTCGCTGATGTGACGAGTGATCCAGGTGAAGAATTGGTCATCGTAGGGGAATGGATGTCCCCTCAAGTATTTAAAAAGGATCATGGCCATCTAAAAAAAGTGGCTTCCAACCTGGATCAGTATACCGGATGGTGGAATGCTGTAAAAGCTGCCGACCTCGATGGAGATGGAGACAAAGATTTGGTACTCGGAAATAGAGGTGAAAATTTCTATTTCACAGGCACTCCTGAAGCACCTGCCAAAATATGGATATGGGACTTTGACAACAATGGTACTGTGGATAAAATCATGACGAGGCAGATAAATGGTCAAGACATGCCTATACCCATGAAAAAAGACCTGACTGGTCAATTGCCGATGCTCAAAAAATCCAACTTGAAACACGCGGATTATGCAAAAAAATCAATTCAGGATTTGTTTCCTGGAAAATTGCTAAAGCAGGCTATGATGCGAGAATCCAATTATTTCAAATCTGCCATAGCCATTAACAATGGCAACGGTATGTTTACCCTTCAGGAGTTGCCAAAAGAAGTTCAGTTTTCATCAGTCTCCGCAATTTGGTGCAAAGATTTGAACCAGGATGGCAAAACTGACTTAGTACTCGCTGGCAATGACGCAGGCTTTATACCGCAATTCTCCAAACTCGATGCCTCATTTGGACACACGCTAATCAACCGAGGCAATGGTCAATTTGATCGTCTGGAAAATCAATTGTCTGGATTTTCAGTACGTGGAGACACAAAGAGCCTAACCCCCATTCAAATTCAAGGCAAAGAATACCTTTTGGTCACTTTAAATGAATTGGCACCCAAACTTTTTACACTCCCCAAAACAGTTACCGCCATCAGTAAATAATTAATACCTCAAGCATTGAAGCGCCATGGTAAAAAATATAGTCACTTTAACATTACTCTTATTCGTTTGGATCGGTTGTAAGCAAGAAACGCCAACAAAAGCCTCCTTTAAATTGTTGAGAAAAGCAGATACAGGCTTGGATTTCCAAAATGTGTTACAATCCTCAGTAGACTTTAATCCACTCAATTATATGTATTTTTTCAACGGCGGCGGAGTAGCTGCCGGTGATTTTAATAACGATGGTTTGGCAGATCTTTTCTTTACCAGCAACATGGGTGAAAGTAAAATGTTCCTAAACCAAGGCAATCTACACTTCCAGGACATTACAAGTAAAGCAGGTGTAGCTGGCACAGTAACCTTAATTGAAGGTAGTAGTATCACCCCTAAATGGTCAACTGGGGCCTCTGTAGTAGATATCAATAACGATGGCATGCTTGACTTATATGTTAGTCAGGTAGGCAATTACCTGACCATAAAAGGTCAAAACCATTTATACGTCTGTCAATCCATCAAGGATGGAATACCCGTGTTTGAAGATCAGGCCATCCAGTATGGATTGGATCTCGTAGGTTTCGGCACACAAGCAGCCTTCCTGGATTATGATATGGATGGCGACCTGGATATGTTTCAATTGAACCATTCCGTGCACGCAAATGGAACATTCGGGGAGAAAAAGAGCTTTGAAGGGACACAGCACCCATTGGCCGGCGATAAACTTATGCGCAATGACAACGGCAAATTTACCGAAGTAACCATGACTTCAGGTATCAAAAGTACCGTAATAGGTTATGGCCTCGGCATTGCAGTGGGAGATATTAACCTGGATGGATGGCCGGATATCTACATCGGAAACGACTTTCATGAGAACGACTACCTATACCTCAACCAACAAAACGGCAAGTTTAAAGAGTGCCTAAATGATCATATCAGGCATACCAGCCAGTTTTCAATGGGTGTAGATATTGCGGATGTTAACAACGATGGGTGGAGCGAATTGCTCTCTTTGGATATGCTTCCGGAAGACCCTTATATCCTAAAAAGTTCGCTTGGCGAAGATGACTATGGCTTGTATCATTTTAAATTGGAGTACGGATACAGCAGTCAATATGCAAGAAATACCCTTCAGAAAAACAACGGAGATCCGGACGGACCTGGGCAAATGCCCAACTTCAGCGAAATTGGCATGTTTTCAGGCATACATGCCACCGATTGGTCTTGGGCCTCTTTGTTTTTGGATTTCGACAATGATGGCAACAAAGACCTGTTCATCAGTAATGGGATAGAACGACGGATGAATGATATTGACTATGCAAATTTCAGATTAGGCGATGAAGATCTAAGGTTCAAGCAAGGTGCCAACGACCTGGATAAAAAAGACCTCTCTGTCATAGATAAAATGCCCCAAATCAAAATTCCCAACAAATTCTTTAAAAACAACGGTTCCTTTAAATTTCAAGATCTGGAAGCTTCCATTAAAGATGCCTTACCAACCTTTTCGAATGGTGCCGTTTATGCAGACTTAGACAACGACGGTGACCTTGATGTAGTCGTAAACAACCTTGAAGATGAGCCCTTCATCTACAAAAACTTAGAATCTGATCAAGCTGTAAGGAAAAACAGCTATCTTTCTTTAAAACTGAAAGGCTCGCCTGTCAACCGGAATGCCATTGGTGCCCGTGCAATTGTTTTCAAAAAAGACGGCGAAAAACTGGTTTTTGAGCAATATCCAGTGCGTGGATTTCAATCGAGCGCGCTTACACGCCTTCACCTCGGGCTGGGTGATCCGGCTTCTTTGGATTCTATCTTGTTGGTGTGGCCAGACCTTAGCTACGAACAGATACCCAACCTTTCACTGAACAAAATATTAGAAGTCGAATGGAAGAAGGGCCTTCCTAAGTTCAATTTTGAGCTTTTCAGCAAAAAAAAGACCCTTCCTTTTGATTTTACAGAGATTTCCGATCAAAATAAATTGGTTTATACCCACAAGGAAAACCCCTTTGTTGAGTTCAATCGGGAAGGTCTTATCCCTCATATGGTCTCTGCAGAAGGCCCAGCTCTGGCTGTAGGCGATGTGAATGGTGATGGTTTGGAGGATGTGTTTTTTGGCTCAAGTAAGCGACGATGCAGCGCCCTTTTTTACCAAAAAAAGGATGGTACTTTTTATGAAAACACCCCAAATTCTATTAAATCGGATAGTATTTTTGAAGATGTGGATGCTATTTGGGTCGATTTAGACAACGACGGAGACCTCGATCTCGTCGTTGCAGCGGGTGGCAATGAGTACCGTGATCAGGATGAGGCCATGAAACAAAGAGCGTATTTCAACAACGGAAAAGGAGATTTGGTCCGCCAGGATTTCAAGGATGTTTTCATGACCGCATCCTGTGTATTGGCAGCAGATTTCAATAAAGACGGTCTGGTTGACTTATTTTTTGGGGCACGGGCTAAACCATGGAACTATGGAATAACTCCTGCTTCTACCCTACTGCTAAACAAGGGTAATGGCCAATTCGAAGACGTTACCGATCAAATCGGAGGTGGACTCCGAGATGCAGGTCTAGTCAAAAACGGTGCCTGGACAGATATGGATGGCGATGGTGACCAGGACTTGTTGCTGGCCATTGAATGGGAGCCACCCACTATTTTCGTAAATGAAAACGGCCAGTTCAAAAAAAAGGTACTTAATAACTTGAAGGGCTGGTGGAATTTTATGGTGCCTTACGACTTTGATGGAGATGGTGATATAGATATTTTGGCAGGAAACCTGGGAGAGAACAATAAGTTCCACCCAACCCAGGAGCAACCGGTGCGGCTCTATGTGGCCGATTTTGATAACAACCAACAAATAGAACAACTTCTAACCTACTACGTAAAGGGGCGAGAGGTCCCTTTTGCCAACTACGACGAAATAACCAAGCAACTCCCCTACCTCAAGAAAAAATTCCTGCTTGCCAAAAATTTTGCAAAGGCAACCTTGCCAGAGTTGGTTGGAGCAGATAACCTATCCAAATCGATTCTTCGGGAAGCCAATACTTTCCAAAGCATGTATTTCAACAATACCGGTAAAGGACTCGAATTTACAGCTCAACCTTTACCCGATGAGCTTCAATACAGCACCCTGAACGCTGCGGCTATTGATGATGTGGACGGAGATGGGAAACAAGAAGTAATCTTAGGTGGCAATTTTTTTGAAAGCAATATTGAAATGGGACGTTACGATGCCTCATACGGCAATGTTTTGCGTTTTTCTGATCAGGGTAAGATGGAAGTATCTCCACTCGGACATTTGCGAATAAAAGGAGAAATCAGAAGAATTAAGCCCCTTCAAACGCTCGGTGAAAAAGCTTTAATACTTGCCAGAAACAACGAAAAAGCCTTGGTCATTAAACCAAACCATCCTAAATAGTCAAGCATATTTCATCCAATATTTTGCAATTGAGCTCGGAGGTGTCTAATCTTGGAAGATATTAAATTGTGAAAATGACAAGGACCTCAGAGGGGTCTGACCAAAATAGGTTCGTGGATTATAAGTACCAAGGTTGGACCTCTCCGAAGTCCGATTGAATAGTGTGTTTATTTTTGAAACCCCTGTGCTTACCTTCGCGCCGTGTTTGACTTGAACCTGACCAAAATACTGGAAGAACTGACCAAAAGCCCACTCATTAAAAACGAGCTTGGACAGTTCGAGACCATATCGCCCTTGCTTTTCAGCTCAGGGCTTTTTTTGTTTCTATTTTTAGGATTTTACAGTGTCTATCAAGTATTGATGCGATACGATCGCCTTCGTATCGCCTGGGTGACCCTCTTTTCCCTTTTCTTTTATTTCAAGTGTGCGGGGATTTTCTGGATCCTTCACGTGATCATCGTGGTGGTTGATTTCAATCTGGCACGCTGGATGGACCAGTCAAAAACCAAGCCTTTAAAAACCATCCTACTGGTTATCAGCCTTGTGGTCAATTTAGGGATGTTGGTGTATTTTAAATACAATCTATATTCAGCATTGTTTTGTGAGATACTTGACAAGCCCTTCGATCCGCGTTATTTGTTTCTCCCTGCAGGCATCTCTTTTTTTACGTTTCAATCGCTGAGTTACACCATTGATGTCTATAGGGGCCAGTTGAAGGCGCAGGATAGCATGCTGGATTACGCTTTTTACGTCACCTTTTTCCCTCAGATGGTGGCGGGGCCTATTGTTCGCGCAGCAGATTTTTTGCCCCAGATACGGAAGCCTGTCTTTGTGTCCAGAGATGATTTTGGGCGTGCTTTTTTTCTTATTTGTACAGGTTTGTTTAAAAAAGCAGTCATATCCGACTATATCAGTGTCAATTTTGTGGACCGGGTATTTGAATCACCCTTACAATACACCGGCCTGGAAAACCTATTCGGAGTGTATGGATATGCCTTGCAGATCTACTGCGATTTTTCCGGCTATTCAGACATGGCCATTGGGCTGGCCTTGCTGATGGGCTTCAAATTTCCAATCAATTTTGACTCTCCTTATCAATCCCTGAGTATCACCGAATTCTGGCGGCGTTGGCATATTTCACTCTCTACCTGGCTTAGAGACTACCTCTATATTCCTATGGGCGGAAGTCGGGGGCGTAGTTTTGCGACCTGGATTGTGACAGGTGTTTTTTTCGCGTTGACGTTATTGCTATCCACCTTTTGGGCCTTGAATGGAGCATGGTGGTGGCTTGCCTTATGGGCCTTGGTGACGGGTATAATAGCCGTACCCGCATTGTGGAGGAGAGATAGGCAAGCATTGGCCACCAATTTCAACCTATTTGCAACGATGCTACTCGGTGGACTTTGGCACGGCGCGGCATCCAGGTTCATCATCTGGGGAGCTTTACATGGACTTGCATTGGCTGTTGAAAAATGGATAAACCGCAACTTTCCAGGTTCTTCGGGAACTCTTCGCAGAATTCTGGGCGGTATCCTTACCTTCCACTTTGTCTGCTTTTGCTGGATATTCTTTCGCGCAGATGGGATGGATAAAATAAGCCAGATGTTCAACCAGATGATTTATGCCTTCCACCCTGAATTCTTCCCTGATTTTCTAAAAGGTTATATCTCAGTTTTATTCTGGATGATCCTGGGCTTTGGCCTGCATTTTCTGCCCAAATCCAGTGAACTTGCGGCCCAACGATTGGCCACTGCGCTCCCGCTTTTGGGAAAAGCCTTACTCCTTACGGCAATTATCGCACTGGTGATGCAGGTGAAATCTTCGGAGATACAGTCGTTTATTTATTTTCAGTTTTAAACGATTTTTATTTCTCCTCCACTCAATCCACAACCGTTTCAGGATGGAGCCTTAGCCTGATTTTCGCTAATCCAGGTTTCAGATCTGCTCTACGATCCTGACTGCAGAGCATTTTTAACTTGAACGTACGCCCGTTCTCCCCCCAGAAAGAACGGGTTTTTGGCTTGCACTATAATTTTCTAGTCCAAAAGGCCATCAGGCAAGTCCACCTGAACCCTGCGATTTTGATCATCAATAGAGCTTATAAACTGTTTATTTAGAGGGACTAATACCTCTCTTCCATTATATTTCAGGAAAGCCATTTCTTGCTGAGGCATTTCAAGCACCTCATCGATCAGACCAATTTCGCCCAAGGTTTCGTCCACCAGCATAAACCCTGCGAGGTGTCCATATTCAAGTTTTTCTTCTTCCGGCATTTCATACTCTCGTTCATGATCGGGCAGGATATCCTGTTGGCGTAATAGTACATCCCTGGATTGGAGCAACGTAGCAGTATCGCGATTATCTACCTCTTCAAGTTTCAGGATCATTTCTCCGCCCCCTCTTACGTTGGCAATAAAATAGGGGATTTTCACTCCTTTAATCTCCAGGAAGATCCGCTCATTTTTCATGAAATCTTCCAGATAACGCTCCTCAATGAAAACTTTCAGTTCTCCAGTAAGACTATGTGCTTTTCGGGTGCGGCCAATGGTAACATATTGTATTTCTGCCATGGATATACGTTGAATAATAATTGCTCAGTTAATCAGTCAAAGGTAGGTAAGGTTATGACTATAAAAAAAGTAACCCAGGGCTGCCTGTTGCGGCCCTGGGTTACTTCAGGATCAATTGTTTGAACTTCAGTTCGCCTTGTCCAACAAGCGCTGTGCTATTTCCCATACTCTACCCAAAACAGATAAATCTGCAACTGGAATTTTGCCTGAATCGGCCGTTTCTTCGCTTTGCAATTCATTTTGGGGCATTATGGAAGTTGAGAATGGCTGCTTTAAGCTTGAATTAGCATGAAGATTTACAAACATAAACGCCAAAAGACTTAAAAAAGATACGATTACCAGAATTGATTTGAATGTACGTGCTTGTTTCATAGCCTTGTCAATTTTGAAAGACTGGACGAATGTAAGGTTTTTTTTGAATTTAAATGTATTTATAGCTTCATTTTGTTTGCTTTATAGACAGATGTTAGGTTTGTAAGGTTGCACGTCGTATCAAGTATTTTAAAAAAAACAACTTGAACTATATTTAAGCGCTTAGTTAACCGAAACCATAAAAAAAACCCTGCTGGTATTGCACCAACAGGGTCGTATCGTCAAATCAAAAATAATTCAGTCTTAGTTTTTGATTCCACCTTCGCTTGCAGGGATTGTTGCATCCGTTGGAGGAACAATCACCTCACCTTTAATGGTAAGGGTGTGTGATTCTGGAGTTTCGTTGGTCGTAAGCGTCACAGTTTTTGTGAATGCGCCTGGACGGTTAGTATCGTAGCTAACGTCAACAGTTTTGGTTTCGCCAGGCATGATAGGCTCCTGTGGGTAAGTAGGAACCGTGCAACCGCATGAACCTTTAGCAGATTTGATTACCAATGGCTCGTTACCAGTATTGGTGAATGTAAATTTGCGAACTTTATCGCTTCCTTTTTCGATTTTACCATAGTCGATGGTAGTCGTTGGGAATGTCATCACTGGACCCGTTGAAGTTTGCGCATTGATTGCGAAAGAGCCGAGGAGAAAAAATGCGAGGAGGGAGATTGATTGTTTCATTAGAATGGAAACCGTTTTAAGTTGAGATGAATGTTAGGTGAGCAAAAAGTTATTGAAAGAATGATGCCACAAAAGTATGGGGGGGGACACCGACCAAAGAAGGCCTCCGCTGTTAATGATAGCCAAAATAAAGCAAAGGCTTCTTTAAATTCTCTAATGAATTGAAAAACAAAGGCTTTTAAGCCTTTTTAGGCCCTAAACCGCTGCTCCAATTGGCGCATGTTTTTGTAAAACAGAACACAAAAAACAGAATTATCTAATCCCTGGCCTAACCGTTACAATCTGTTTCTATAAAAGCCACCTTTTACGTTACAAAAAGCCCGTTCAAAGGAATTTCCAATAATTGTGTCCCGACACCTAACCTAAAACAACCGACAGAAATACAGCTTTCCATGCCTCCCAAAAAGGCGAATTCCAGGAAGAGTTGTGCCAAAGCAACGTAAAGTCTCCATCGTGTTTTTCAACTTCAAGTCGGAGTCGTGTCAGGTGCTCAACCGCTTGCGCAGGGGTATAATGACGGTATTGCGCCAGCGTAACATCCATAGCAATTAGTGGTTTCTCTCGCAGATGGAGCATCTTTCGCTGCTCAATATCGAAAACCGGAAAGTCGTGACAAATTCCACAACGGAAACCTTCCACTTCCGGGTATCCCAGGGTACTATCTTCTTGTAAGCCGGCAGCCTCCCATACTTGCCAGGTTTCTGGAACTTTAAATCGCAGATAATGCTGACGCCCCGATGTGATCTCAATGGGCGAAACAGCACGAAGGGAGGCAAGTTCACGATCAAAAACAAGCGGATCGTCATAAGCCTCGTAACTTGGGTGAAATCCGATCTTATGACCACGCACCGCAATTTTTGCCATAAGGTCCATTACAAACGGATGCTGAAGGGGATACCAGCAATCGCTCGTACGGGGCCTGACTCCCATAAAATTGAACTGCGCCACCACATTGCTTTTTTCAAAAAGATCGAGCCACTCATCAAATATATCGTAAGGGTCTTTTTTTTGAAAAATATGATTCCGAAGCCAATAGCCTGCCTCACCGAGGTCTCCACGTTTAAAAACCGCAGCTGCCAAGGTCTTTAAACGGTCAGTAGTTGACCACCAAAGCCGGGGGTGATCAACATCGCAACTGATCGACATTTGGAACTTACGTTGTTTGCGTTCAGCTCGCCAGCCAATACGAACCAAAGCATTCCATATTAAATCTGCCCACTCATTTACCACTGGGCGATGTAAGCATTTTTGCTGCACCCCTTGTGATCTTTCCGCAGTAAACCGTCCGTGAACATCCCTTGAGTCAAGCCCGGATTCTTCCAAACGAGTGAGCATGAAAAAGGATGCCGCAAAAGGGTCAAATGCTGAAAGATCCCAATTTTCAGAAAGGTGAAAACCAGGAGCTACAAGGTTGAACGGTTGAAGCGCCGGAAAACCGTCATGGATGATTAATTTTTCGCCGTTTGTAAGGATCAGCGTATGTCCCTCACCTACCTGGTATTCTATGCGAAAGGCTATGCCCAGCATCTCAAATAGCAATACATGGAAGATGTATTCCTTTTCAGGCTGACAAAACGGTGCAGTAATAACGGTTAGCAAAATAATAGACAGTAGAACAAAGGTGGATTTGCGTTACAAATGTTGCAAAATCTTCTGTGTTATAGTTTCTCCGATCGCCAGAGAAGCTGTAGCAGCCGGGCTAGGTGCATTGCATACGTTGAGCACACCCGCCATGGATCATACGAGTAAAATGAACACCCAGAAAAGGAAAGTTTGGGTTTGGCACCGGATAAATCAGATTCCGCACCAAGTGTTCAGATACTGGTTTCAACTCATAATATTCGCCTCGAAAGGGAATGATCTGCACCTTAAGCTTCTCTCTGTCATACTGGCAACATGATCCGAATAAAGGCCTGCTATGCCGCCACCAGCTATGACTACATCGTAACGAATAATAGGGCGAAGATAACTGTATTAACAATAGTATGTTAACTTCGTTCATTTTGGCAGTATACTGGCTACTTTTGCAGTTCGATTTTTAAATAAATTTTTCTAATCCATTCAAAGTCAATATATTGAAATGAAACTGATACTTCCATCTTTTCTATTTCTTTGCTTTTTTTGCCAAAACATGGTGGCGCAAACAGCAGGAAAAAGCTACGAATTTAAAAACGGCCAATGGTATGATGGCAAAGGATTTGTACCTGCCAACTGGTACACGAGCAATGGCCTGCTCAGTAAAAAAGCCCCGTCTAAAATAGACTCCGTGATCGACCTTCAAGGCCGTTGGATCATTCCACCTATGGGGGACGCACATTGCTCCAGTATCACCGAAAATCAGAATGCAAGCAATACCATAAGCCTATACATGGGCGAAGGGGTGTTTTATCTGCAAATGCTCGGAAATACGCAAGAAGGCCGCAGCTTCGCTACGCCCCTTTTGAACAAGCCAACTGCTCCTGATGCTGTTTTTGCAAATGGTGTGATCACTTGTACCTTGGGCTACCCGTTTTTGGAATTTGAGGGTCCAGCCAACAAAATTAATAATCCCAGCGTTTGGGTCGAAAAGTATGCCGACCTAAAGACCAGTCATAAAATGCTTGGGAATGGCTATTGGTTTTTCGACAACAAAGAGGCGCTTGCGGCAAACTGGGATAAGTTGAAAATGCAAAATCCTGGGGTGATTTCGATTCAATTGCTTGATGTTCAGAATAATGGCGGCAAAGAAGGCAAAGGTCTTTCTGCTGAAATGGCTAAATTAGTGATTAAAAAGGCACATAAATCCGGACTCCGTGTATTTGCTCAAGTAGAGACTGCAGACGATCTAAGCCTTGGCCTTAAACTCGGGGTTGACGGTTTCGCCAATATTCCCGGTCATAATTGGGATGGTTCGGGCGACACCAAAAAGTTTGAAGTTTCTGATGCAGACCTGGCACTCCTTGCCAAGAAAAAAACGCCGCTGGTTTTGTTACTGTCTCATGGACAATCGGCCCCTAACCGTGCTGCGGTTCAGGAGTTTCACAAAAAAACACTTAAACGCCTGCTTGACGCCAACATTATGGTGGCCATGGGTTCAGACGATGGGCAGCGAACCCTACGAACGGAATTAAATTACTGGTTTGGTTTGGGCGGTTTAGATGATGCGCGTACCCTAAAAGTGTTGTGCGAAAACACCCCGCACGCCATTTTCCCAAATCGAAAAATTGGTAAATTTGAAAATGGATATGAAGCTAGTTTTCTGGTTTTGAACGACAACCCACTTTCTAACGTGCTGAAAAGCAGAATTCAGGTTTTCAAAGTAAAAAACGGTGTGTTGCTGAAGTGATCAACCAACACCCTAAACTAAATATACTACCCTGAAGCCCAGCATTTTGCTGGGCTTTTGCTTTTTTGGACGATTCTAGCCAAGCTTTCATCGAATCATGCTTTGTCTGTAAACTCTTTTGAGGAATTTTGCGGCATCGTTTCAGAAGGGAGAAATTTATTTCACCATTCATTTAGCGCTAAGGCGAAATGAATTTCGCACCACCATTTATTACAATATCAACAAAAACATGAAAAAGACAATTTTGCTCTTTTCCCTAGCTGCTCTTTTATCCAGTGCAGCCTTTGCACAAAACATTCAATTTGTAGAGTATGACATGGCCAATGGCCTAAAAGTATTACTCCACGAAGATCATTCTACACCGATCGTTGCTGTTTCGGTCATGTATCATGTAGGTTCAAAAAATGAGAAGCCAAAACGCTCCGGCTTTGCACACTTTTTTGAGCACCTGCTTTTTGAAGGTTCTGAAAACATCAAGCGTGGTGAGTTTGACGACTACATTAACAATGCAGGAGGTATGAACAACGCCAATACCTGGTATGACCGTACTTACTTCTATGAGGTTTTACCCAGTAATCAGCTTGCGCTGGGGCTTTGGCTTGAAAGCGAACGTATGCTGCATGCAAAAGTAGAACAAGTCGGTGTGGAAACTCAACGTCAGGTGGTTAAAGAAGAACGCCGCCAGCGAACAGATAACCAGCCTTATGGCAAGCTTCTGGAAGAAACCCTAAAACGGTTGTATAAAGTACACCCATACAAAAGCTCTGTTATCGGTTCAATGGAAGACCTGGATGCTGCTCAAGAAATAGATTACAAAAACTTTTACAAGGATTTTTACCGGCCCGACAATGCGATCCTGAGCATCGCCGGAGATATAGATATTGAGCAGACTAAAAAATTGATCGAAACCTATTTCAAGGCTATTCCGCACGGAAGTGGAGAAATTCAGCGTAAATTTCCTCAGGAGCCTGCCATCACCCAGGTTCGCCGCGACACGGTATATGATAATGTCCAACTTCCCGCTGTCGTATTCGCATACCATATTCCAGCACAGGGCTCTAAGGACTTTTATGCTGTGAAAATGCTCGGCATGGTGCTCAGCCAAGGCGAAAGCAGTCGGATGCAAAAATTGATCGTTGATGAGCAGGAGAAGGCTGCATTCGCCGGATCTTTCCCCTTAGAATTGGAAGACCCCGGTGCCAGCATCTGCTTCGGCATCGCGAATCTAGGTGTGGAGACAGCCGACCTTGAAAAAAGCATGAACGACGTCATTAAAGACCTTCAGACCAATTTGATCACAGAGCAAGAATTTCAAAAACTGCAAAATCAGGTAGAAAATGACTTTGTAAGCGCAAATAACAGCGTGGCAGGAATTGCCGAAAGCCTTGCACAATATGAAATGTACTACGGGGATGCGAGCCTGATCAATACTGAACTCGAGCGCTACCGCAAAGTGACCAAAGAAGATATTCGTGCTGCGGCAATCAAGTATTTCAACAAAGATGCCCGTGTAGTGCTGAATTGGTTACCACAACCCGTAAAACCTTAAAAGGCTCCCAAGCGCTTTCTTCATATATAATTGAAATTCAACGATTTAGAATGAAAAATATATTCTTTTCCATCATAAGCCTTTCACTGCTTATGGCTGCTTGTTCACCCAAAACAGGGAATAAAACGAGCGCTGCCCAAACTACCCCCACAGCTGTACCAACCAAAGCTTCCAGCAAAGCTCCGCTGATTCCAATTCCAACGGGTGATGTGCGCAAATCAGCCCCGTCAGCTGGCAGCCCACCTAAAATTCAGATCGGAGCCGCAGAAACGTTTACACTGGATAATGGCCTGACGGTTATTCTGGTAGAAAACCATAAATTGCCTACCGTATCTTATCGTATCTTCGTAGACAATGATCCTGTGCTTGAAAAGGATGCAGCAGGCTATCTTGATCTAACTGGTGAACTACTGTCTAAGGGGTCTAAAACACGTACAAAGGCCCAAATAGACGAACAAGTTGACTTTTTGGGCGCTAACTTGTTTTCGGATGCCAATGGTGTGAATGGCAATTGTCTGAGCAAGCACAGCGATAAACTGCTCACCATCATGTCTGATGTGTTGCTAAACCCGGTATTCCTGCCAGAAGAACTTGAAAAGGCTAAAAAACGTGCCGAAAGCAATCTCGCCTCCCAAAAAGATGATGCGAACGCTATCGCTGGTAAAGTAGCTTCCGTACTTCGTTATGGGAAAAACCATCCTTATGGCGAGATCATGACCGACGCCACGCTTGCTAAAATCAACCTCGAGCAGATTAAAACCTATTACAATACCTATTTCAAACCAAACATTGCTTACCTCGTTGTGACCGGTGATGTGACAAAAGCACAGGTGGAAAAACAGGCAAAGCAATATTTCGGCCAATGGGCAAAAGGAGATGTCCCTACTCATACCTACGGCATCCCACGCGCACCAGAGAAAACCCAGGTAGATTTTGTCAATAAACCCGGCGCTGTACAATCTGTTATTAACATCACCTATCCCATTGAACTGAAGCCAGGTACACCTGATGTCATTCGTTCCAGAGTCGCCAATTCCATTCTTGGTGGTTATTTCAACAGCCGACTCAATGCCAATCTACGGGAAGGCCATGGCTGGACCTATGGATCCGGGAGTTCTCTGAATCCTGACAAACTGGTTGGTTCCTTTAACGCTTCGGCTAGTGTTCGAAACGCTGTAACAGATAGCAGCATCATCGAAGCATTAAAAGAAATGCGTCGCTTAGGGGAAGAAAAAGTGGGGGAAGCAGAATTGCAGGTGGTAAAAAATGTCATGGCCGGAAATTTTTCCAGGAGCCTTGAAGAACCTGGTACGGTAGCCACTTTTGCCCTCAATACCGCCCGATACAAGCTTCCTGCTGACTACTACGAAAAGTACCTTGAAGTACTACAAAGTATCTCAGCCGATGAGGTGCAGGCTATGGCGAAAAAATATATTCGTCCTGACAAAGCGCACATTTTGGTTGTAGGCAATAAAACGGATGTTGCTGATCTCTTGAAGCAGTTTACAAGTGACGGAAAGATCAATTTCTACGATGCTTACGGCAATGCTTTAAAACAACCTAATACCGCCCTACCTCCCGGACTCAAAGCTGAACAAGTAGTAGAGGATTACCTGAATGCAATTGGAGGAAGAGCCAAACTCAATGCGGTGCAGAACATGCAATCTACCTCCTCGATGAGCTTACAGGGTATGAATTTCTCCATCAAAACATACCAAAAAGACCGGAACAAATATGCCGTAGAGATGAGCATGAACGGTAAGGTGATGAACAAGCAAATCTATGATGGCTTAACAGGGACACAATCTGCCATGGGGCAGGTGGAAGCCCTGGATAGTGCACAATTAAACGACTTTAAAGAACAGGCACTTTTTTGCAAAGAGGCTACTTATAAAACTGGTGGATACAAAATTGAACTAAAAGGGATTGAAGTGATTAATGGAAACAATGCTTATGTGATCGAAGTGCTGCGGCCTGATGGAAAAAAGACCACCGAATATTACGACAATAAAACAAGCCTGAAAATTCGGGAAATCAGTACGGGTAAAGGCATGGATGGCAATCCAAATGTACAAACGATCGATATCGGCGACTATAAAGACGTCAATGGTGTAAAGCTGCCCTACGCGATGACGGTAAGTGGCCCCTTCCCGGTTCCATTTAAAGTCACTGTGTCAGAGATTAAATTGAATGCAGGTGTCGACGATGTCCTATTCAAGTTGTAAAATCGATAGTTTTTAAAATTACCTTTGCGCTCCCTGTCAGATGCTGACAGGGAGCGTTTTTCAAATAACCGGTGTAATTCAAAGGTGAAACAGACCGGATATCACCAAATCAAACATTAATTATGTTCCAGATTCTCTTATTAGACCAGGCAAGCAACCCTATACTCGGGATGCTTTTCCCATTTTTGATCATCATCGTTTTTTACTTCTTTCTGATCCGCCCACAGATCAAGAAGCAAAAGGAACAACAGAAATTTGTAGAAAGCCTCAAAGAAGGCATGGAAGTCGTGACCAATTCCGGCATTATTGGAAAGATCACCAAAATGGATGGTCCGATCATTCGATTGATGGTGGATGATAAAACGTTTATCCGGGTGGTGAAGTCGGCGATTCAAGGGGAGTATAAGGCATAGTTGGACGGTAGACGGTGGAGGGTGGACGGTAGACGGTAGACGGTAGACGGTGGATATGATACTTTAGTTCCAGCTTTGTATCTTAGGCATAGTCTAAACTAATCGAATTCTATGTCTAAGAACTAAGCTATATTTTACTGTCCGGTTTTGGGGGTAGGCACAGTCTTACAATGACAAGCAAGGCAGTAAGCGGTATGTGACGGAAATCATTGGAGATCATATCCTGATGCTGGATAAAAAGGAGCCCTAGTGCCGCGTCCGGCCATTAAGGTGTAAATATGGCGGTCTAATTTTTCCTTTCTCTGCGTTGTTCGTCGGTTAAAATGTCCTGCATTGCGCCCTTCTCACGCCATGATAAAGAAAAAATTTGCCTCCCCAATTCATACCTTAATGGCCGGGCGCGGCCCTAGACGAGACGCGTATATTGTATTGTGGAAATAGATGGCGGTTCCAACCCCGGAAGCGCGCATTTTGTATTGTTATTGTTTTTTTAGACCCAAAATTTTACGACAAATAACTCATTTTAAAGGAATTAAAATATGGGAATATGAATATTTTAAAAATCAAAGATTTTTGTTTACTTTTGTTTTTGGTAGGGAAAGGTGCGTATATTAACGAGTTAGGGGCAATATCAAAACGACACGAACGACATGATAATATTCAAAAATACAGCTGGGACGATGGAAGGTGTTTTGAGAAATCAGAAACATGCGACTTCCAATAATCTTCAATTTCAACCTGGAGAAATAATATTAATTCAGCAGACAGTTGGCTCTCTTGCAACTCCAACACAAAAGACAATTCGTTGGATTATGAATTACGTTGAAACATACCCAGACTTAAATAATGAAAGTGACGCTATTTGGGGTAGACATTGGAATTATATTATCCGAGGCGAAAACGTAAGACCAGTTGAAGGCTTTAATATTTCAGACCTTCAAGTTACAAATCACAACTATGGACCTGCGGTAACTCATGCTCATGTTCAACCATTGGACGAAATAGAAGTTTTAAATTGGATTGGAGAAATAAACCCAATACAAAATGAGGAGAATGATTTGGCTGTTGAATTCGGACCAAACGGAGCAAGAAACATAAATGAAATCATAGACCAATTAAACCAACAGTATGCTGGACAGCCAACATATAGAACTACTATTTCTCGTTCAATAAATCGACCGACTGCTTTAAGAAACGCCATAATTGAACGTGACGGAACGACTTGTAAAATTTGCCAAGTGGAAGGCTTTATTAAAAGAACAGGCGAAAGATATTGTGAACTTCATCATATGGTTGAATTAAATAATCAAGCACCAAATACTTTACAAAGTTGGAATTTACTTGTTCTTTGTCCGACTTGCCACAAACAAATTCATCATGGAAATGTAGTATCAGAATTTTTAAATCCCGGTTGGAGAATAACAATTGACGGACAAGAACATTTAATACTTAACTGATGGACTTCAAAGAAATAGAGCAAAAGGTTATTGCCTTTAGAAATGAAAGAAACTGGGAGCAATTTCATCAAATTAAAGATTTGCTTTTAGGTCTTAATATTGAAGTTTCAGAGCTTCAAGAATTATTCTTATGGAAAACGACTGACCAACAAACCGAAATTGACAAAGAAAAAATCAAGGATGAACTTGCCGACATTGCAATTTTTCTAATTTATATTAGCAAACATTACAACATTGACTTACTTGAGGTAATATCAAATAAAATTGACAAAAACGGAATTAAATATCCCGTGGACAAAAGTAGAAACTCAAATAAGAAATATAATGAGTTGTAGAAATACTGCCCCTAACACGGGTTTGGCAAAAGTGGCGGTTCAGTACTCCGCAGACACATTTGTGGTTAATTAAAACTTGGTTCTCCGCATCAACATTTGTGGTGAAAATCGCCACCTTCGCCAAGCCCGAAACCGTTAGCTACAATGTAAAAAAAGACACATGAGAAATCCTAAATGGCATAGAGACGAAATAATTTTAGCGTTAGACTTATACTTTGACAAGGACCTGGGACCAATGGACTCTGGTAACCCTAAAATTATTGCAATGTCTGAACTCTTGAATAGACTCCCAATATTTGACCATAAGCCAGACCAACAAACTTTTCGTAATCCGAATGGTGTGACACTTAAACTCTCAAATTTCAAAGCTCTTGACCCTAATTACACGGGGAAAGGTATGGAGGCTTACAGTAAACTTGACAAAGAAGTGTTTGAAGAGTTTAGTTCTGACATCAATCGTCTTCATCAAATAGCAAATGAAATAAGACAGATTTCGGACAATCCCGAGTTATCAAACGAAGTTTCGAAAATTGAAAATGACGAAACGAGTGAAACAGACAGTGTTAAGGAAGGACAGGTATTATACAAGTTGCATAAAGTAAGAGAGCGAGACAGAAAAATAATTGAAGCGAAAAAGAAAAAGATTCTAAAAGAAAAGGGCGAACTTAAATGCGAAGCGTGTGATTTCGATTTTGAAAAAACCTATGGAGAAATTGGTAAAGGTTATATAGAGTGTCATCATCTAATCCCTTTGTCCAACTTTCAAGTTAACAAGGAAACGAAACTTGACGACCTTGCTCTGCTATGCTCTAATTGCCATAGAATGATTCATAAAGACTTAAGTATAAAGACAATTAAAGAATTTAAATCTACATGGAACGCACTGTAGCTAACAGCACCTACAAGAAATTGGCGGTTCAGTGGTTAAATAAAGCTTTGTGCTTCGTATCAAGTTCATTGGTGGCAGACAGTTTTGTGCTTCGAAATCGCCAACTTCTTGTAGCCGCAAAACGTTACCACCAATGCTAAAAAGACAGACGAAACAGCAAGACAATGACTAAAAATGGACTCGACATACAGACCATATCGATCAAGCGGCCAGACTTTCAAACTGACCGTGTTTTGCTTTTGGGACAGTTGACAGAAAAGGAAGAAAAAGCCCACCCTTCGCATTTTTTAAAATTTCTTTTAGCCAGCCGCACAAATGGCACATTTGGTTTTGCCCGACACACAA
>CANJPT010000087.1 GCA_947476195.1 Lewinellaceae bacterium
CAGAAAAACACCACAAGGTTTTGTTTCGGGGAATAAACTTCTACACAGGAGCTGGTGTACACTATTATTGGCATCAAAATTCTGTAAGCGAATCAGCCACGATACATAAAAACGTACTGGGTATAAGCGGTATCGCAGGTCTCGATGTGTCACTTGGTGACATCAACCTCTCGTTAGACTGGAAACCAGAACTTCATTTATCAGGTGACCAGGCCCGGCCCCTTGAATGGAACGGAGCTGCTATTTCACTCCGCTATATTATCGTGAAGCGGGAAATCAAGAAAAAAAATAGCTGGAAATTTTGGGAGAAGAAGAAGAAATAATGATAATAAACGCGAGAGCCCGGCCTACAGAAGCCAGGCTCTCGCGTTTTGTAGTACCCTACATTTTGGTCCAGACAGCACTGTTAAAAGCCCTCAAGTCAAATCCCTGATCAAAGATTCACTGTCCTAATCTACCCACGGCATCTTCTGTAGACCGAAGCCGTTCACGGCAAAAACGTACGAGTTCGGCAGCGCGTTCGATTTTATTCGAAAGCTCGTCAATGCCAACCGATCCCCCTTGAAGGTCATTCACAATTTTTTGAAGTTCGGTCCAGGCTGATTGGTAAGTTGGTTCTTCTGCTGTTTGCTTTATCATGTCAAAATCAGGTTATTTTTCAAACCACACTTTTTCCTTGTTATTGGAATCGCCGTTGTAGTTGATTAGGATTTCTCCACCGGCAGGAATTGGTTTGATACAGTAAAAATCAATGGTTTGGGCTTCGAAATCCATACCATACTCCGCATTCGGGGTATACGAATGGTTGTAAAGTGAGCCGTATCCCAGGCAAAAAGCGAACCATTCGCCTCGTTCTCCCCAGTCAAAATAGTAGTCGTCCAGCACTGTTTTTCGCACATCTGCCAATTCTTCTTTTGGGAACAAAATGATCGGGCAGATTTCGAGGACCTCACCTTCCTCCAAATCTCGGCCAGCAAAAACGCCCTTTCCGTGAATTTCAGAATAGGCTACAAAAATGGGTGCTTGTTGGAGTGACATGAGAAAATGGGCTGCGACAAGTTAAAAGCTAAAAAAGTACATGTTCAGCCTTGGAGATGCCTTGATATTTACAGATTTTTCAGGAATTATGCTGCTTTTGCTGCAATCTTATCTGCTGAATTTGCTCGTTGAATTTTCTTCTCCGCGTAGGCTACCGCGGCCTCACGCACCCAGGCTCCTTCGTCCCAGGCCTTTCGGCGAGTTTCGAGGCGTTCCTGATTGCAAGGGCCGTTACCTTTTACCACATTCCAAAATTCGTCCCAGTCGATTGCTCCAAAATCATAGTGACCCCGTTCGGCATTCCACTTCAGGTCAGCATCAGGATGTTCCAGGCCCAGAACTTTTATTTGTTCTGCAACCATGTCTACAAACCGTTGACGAAGTTCATCGTTGGTAAAACGTTTGATCTTCCAGCGCATACTTTGCTCGCTGTGAGTGGATTCACCATCCGAAGGGCCAAACATCATCACAGAAGGCCAATACCACCGATTGATGGCGTCTTGTGCCATCGCACGTTGCTCCGGTGAGCCATTGGCCAGGGTAAGCAAGACTTCAAATCCCTGGCGTTGGTGAAAGCTTTCCTCTTTGCACACCCGCACCATAGCGCGGGCATAGGGGCCGTAGGAACAACGGCAAATCGGAATCTGATTCAGGATCGCGGCACCATCGACAAGCCAACCGACCGCCCCTACATCTGCCCATGAACTGGATGGATAATTAAAAATGGAAGAATACTTAGCTTTGCCGGAATGAAGCTCCTCATACATCTCATCGCGGTCCATGCCTAAGGTTTCCGCAGCTGCATAAAGATAAAGTCCATGCCCGGCTTCATCCTGTACTTTAGCCAGCAAGATCTGTTTACGCTTAAGCGAAGGAGCACGTGTAATCCAAACGCCTTCAGGAAGCATGCCTACGATTTCGGAGTGGGCATGTTGACTGATCTGGCGAAGGAGCGTTTTGCGGTAAGCATCAGGCATCCAATCTTTGGGTTCGATGCGAACATCTGCATCGATTTTGGATTGAAATTGCGCTTCTAGCGAAATTTTGACTGCGGTTTGTTCGCTGGTGGCCATACGATTCTGGAAAAGATTTGCCCGATTTTAAGCCGTTTGTACGCGGATCAATTCAGGTGTTTTTAAAAACTGGCTGCAAAGGTAATTGGCTAAATGAGGATTGGTACTTGTTCAAAAATGATTTTTTACTTCAAACAGATATCGCCCAAAATGGTTTGCAATCAATTTTTAGATTAAAAGCCTCGAAGAAGCAACCTTTATCGTTTACGGGTCACCTAATTAAATTCCTTTTTTAGGCAAAATCTTGACCTTTTTCATCCTTTTTCCCAATCAATCTTTACCTTTGCACCTAATATGAGAAAATTGACTGGCTGGCCACTGTTCTTCGCCCTTATTTTTTTGGCGAGTTCCTGCAAAAGCGCCTTTGAACAAACCCGTACAAGCGGCAACTCGGAGTTAATTCTAACTTCAGCATTTAACTACTACGAAAAGAAGAATTACCAGCGAGCCCTGACACTTTTGGAATTGGTTGTCAATACGTTACGAGGCGATGCCCGGGCAGAAAAGGCATACTTCGAGTATGCCCAATGCCACTACCAAACCAATCAATACTTGTTAGCTGCCTTCTATTTTAAGAATTTTTCCAGCACCTTCAGCAATTCCCCGTTACGAGAAGAGGCCGCTTACATGTCGGCCTACTCCAATTATAAACTTTCGCCCTCTTTCCGCCTGGATCAGAAAGCCACCGAGACCGCCATTGAAGAATTTCAACTATTTGTCAATCTTTTTCCAACATCCGACAAGGTTTCTCAGTGTAACAAGTTGATTGACGAGCTCCGGCGCAAACTCGAACAGAAAGCTTTCGATGAAGGCCAGTTATATTTTAATCTCCGACAGTTTCAATCAGCCGTTATCTCCTTTGACAACCTGCTGCGGGACTACCCGGAAAGCCCCGATGTGGAGCGAGTTCGCTACCTCATTGCCAAAGCCAGCCTTTTATTGGCAGAAAATTCAGTGGTGGAAAAAAAAGTGGAGCGTTATGGCACGACAATAACCAAATGCAACGATTTTTTAGAGAAATACCGTTCGGGTAATTATTCCAAAGAGGTCAAACAGATCCGAAAGGATGCACAGGTAGCCCAAAAGGAAATTAAGCTGAAATTGAAAAATACTTAATTCTGTTTACGACACACCATCTAATGTACCAGGCAGATTATTGGCCGACGACTAGGAAACGTGATTCATAAACCGTAAAACCGTTAATAAAATGAGCGATATCAAAACAAAGGCCCAAGGCCTAGATGCCAATGTACAGCCACGCGATGTGCTCGAACTGGTGAACAAAACCGGTAACATCTACGAGAGCCTTGTGATCATCAGTAAACGTGCACGCCAGATCTCAAGCGATCTGAAATGGGAAATCCAGCGCAAGCTCGAAGAGTTCGCCGTACACACGGATACCATCGAAGAGGTCCAGGAGAATAAAGAGCAAATTGAGATCTCCAAGTTCTACGAACGCCTCCCTAATACTGCTATTATCGCTGCTCAAGAATTTCTGCAAGATGAAATTCAGTGGCGTTATGTGGAAGAAGCAGAGTAATACGCATTGCGTATCTTACTCAAACGCCCTGTAGCCATTTGCTGTAGGGCGTTTTTTTATGCGGGGTCTATTAAAAAAGTCATCACTACCCCGTTCCGTTCCGTTTCTTTTAGCAATTCAAAATCCCAATGCACCACACCTGTTGGTTGGAATCCTGCCAGCTCGTACGACCATACGGGGCCATTTTCCATTACCGTCAGCCATACCGCTGCCTGACCCAATTTAGAGGCACGCTGTTTGGCAAACTCGATCAAATGTTGCCCAGCACCTTTTCTGAAAAAAGCAGGCATTAGGTAGACTTTTTCGAGGTACAGCGCATTTTTAATTGGATGGTCCGGAATTGGCTTTTGAAGTAACAGTTTCAAAAAACCAATGGTTTGTGCAGCCTCATCTTCCGCAAGCCAGTACTCGATATTGGGATCCTGTAGTTCTGCTGAGAGTGTTTCTGTCCCAAAACATCGTTCCATATACCAATCCAGCCCTCCTGACTTCCAGATTTGCCTGTAATATGGTTCGTAAGTTTCCCTGCCTACCCTTTGAGCTAGTGCCAGGTCTCTTAGTACGAGTTGTTTATAGTTAAAAGGCATACTTAGTTAATGTGGCTGATGTGGTCAATTTGAGCCAATGTCGGTTGAGGGAAAGAAAGTGCCCGCTTTAAAAGAAAAGTGCGTTTGCAAAAAGCGCTTTCCCTTGCTGCCAGAAACTTCGAAAAAGCGGATTGTCGACAAAAATAACCGCGTCTCCCTGATCCAGTTTTTGAACAATTACAATGGGCGTTTTCTTTAATTGCGGTTTTAATCGGCTTCCGATAAAGCCGTAAGACTCAAATTTTTCCTCCAGATAAATTGGCACATCTGCGTTTTCTGGCATTTGATAGGCATCCGGCATCGTCTTCAGCGAGTGGTAATAATCAGGAAAACCGAAAGCTAAGGGATGGGTATTGTCAACGGTAGCCCGAACAATTGCCCCTGGTAAGCCGTCACTGAGGCCATCGCGCTGCCTGTTCATAAAAGGTATTCGTAGTTCGAGGGAATCTCTTTTAGGCTGATCTTTCGTTTTCAAATCAAATCCATCTCTGTCTGCAAATGCCTTTGCTCCACCTTCGAATGCGATAATCCGCCCGCCTTTTTGGGCCCAAATTGTGATATAATCAAGTGTTTTCTCGTCCAGATTATAATTTCCGTTTGGAAAAATCAGTGTGTTGTATTTGCCCAGGTCTATTTTTCGCAATTTATCTAAAGAAATCGGCGTAACTGGATAGCCCAATTCCCGTTCAAAGAAAAACCAGGTATGTCCGTATGAGCTTTCATCTACCTCGTCGGCATAAACCAGTGCGACTTTGGGATATTTCACCAATTGAAATGCATCCGAGCCGAGATCTTTTCCCACCGTAGTATTTCCTGTGAATACCGGGTAAAGCCGCACGTTTGTTCGTTCTGCGGCTTCGGTCACCAATGCACCGAGTTCACCTTGCAGTTTGTGATTGTCGGCTTTGGAGATCACAAAAGCGCCCGCTGCATATTGCTGCTCTGCCAATGTAAAGGGTTCCATAGCAGTGCGTACCCGAACGCCTTTTTGCAACAATACTGCCAGAAATTGCGCCTCTGCCAGGGATCGACGATGTACACACCATGCGTAAGGAGAGGCAGTTGACAAATCCTTCTGAGGATGATACGCTTCGTACGGTTTTTTAGGATCCAATCGATCTGTGAGCGCATACGCTTCCAGGCCATGCGCAAAAGGCAAGGACCAGGCCGTAATATCGTAGGTCATCGAATCTACGAGCCTGGCCTCCGGTTCGAAAAGGGCCTGAACCATTACGGAATGTGGCTGATAAGCACTGATCACCAGATCATTAGGATTGATAGAAGCACTGATTTCCTGGCCACTGGCGTAATCAAAAGCCTTTACGCCACTTAAGCCAACACCTACGCGGCCATAGCGAATAAAATGCTGGTCGAGTAATTGACAAAGTACACGCACTTTATTTGGGTCATTTATCTCGCGAATCACAAAAGCCTTGTACTGGCCTTGCGGTTGTGTCGACGTATGGCGATAGTATTCCCTGAAATTTTCTATCAGCGATTTAGCACTTTTACTACTCACTTCTATGGTAGAAAGCGTGGTAATGAGATGGTGCTCCATACGGTCATGAAGCGTGAGTGTATCACCATTGTCTATCTCAACAGCTCGTCCGCCATGTGGGCCGCCCCCCTGTTCGTAAGTCATACCTATGGCGCCATTGAAGGTCGGGTAAGTATCGCCGTAAGATGGATAAAACAGATCAAAGACCTCCCGTGTGAAGTAAAACCAGCCATTCTTGTCAAAATGGAGTGCATTGTTTTTTCCAATTTCTCCTTGAAAATCCCGTTGCCAAGCAGTGATGAGTTCGTGCATCGGCTCAGCAGCAGGCGCGAAATAGTACGGCTCATTTATCCCTTGCTCATGTACGTCAGGATGCACCTCTGGCAACCAATGGTGGTATACTTTGAGCCTTTGCTGTGTTTCTATTTGCGTAGCCCAGGCCCAATCGCGGTTAAGATCAAAATAGTAATGGTTTACCCGACCGCCAGGCCAGGGCTCTTGGTGTTCACGGGCATTCTGATCTGTGTTCTTGAGCATATTGGAGACCATTCGGTTCCAACTCGTGTAGCGGTCGTAACCATCCGGATTGACCGATGGGTCAACAATAACCACCGTATTTTTAAGCCATTCTTTTATTTTTTCGTCAGACTGGGTGGCAAGGCGGTAAGCCAGTTCCATACTACATTCGGAACCCGAGGGTTCGTTGCCGTGTACGCTCATACTGATCCATACGATCGCGACAGGATTGCTCAGGTCTGGCTGACCGTCTACCACACCAGCGAGCCTCAGGTTGTTGAGCCGAATTTGTTCAAGTCTGGCCATGTTTTCCGGCGCAGAAAAAATAGCAATCTGCAAAGGCCTGGTCTCATTTGTGAGCCCATATTTTTCCAAACGCATCGTGGCTGGCAATGCTGCGGCCAGTTGCTCGAAGTAAGCGTTTAGTAAATGGTGCGGCGTAAATTGTTCGCCCAGTGGATAGGGTAAGAATTCATTGGGTGTTTTTTGAGAAAACACGGTTCGTGCCAGAAAAAATAAGAAAAGAAGGGTAAAAAGTCGGTGGAATTTCATTCCAAAAGAATATTTTTTGTAGATGACAAACATTCATAGAATGTATGAAAAAGAAAAATGTAGGTTTATCCGATCTTCTCTACCTCATATATCGAATTGATCTTTCCAGCAAACAGACAAAAAAACCTTGGGCTTTCCCGCAGCAGCGAAATCTCGGTAGGCCGACCGTCGTCAATATGACTAGCCTTTAGTTTTGACTTGATGGTATAATAAGAAAAAAGATGTGTAAACTGGACACTATCTTCAAAATACTGCTGCATTTGAGCCATCATTTTGGGGGCATTAGAGACCGGACGACGTGCGCAATCTGTGCAAATTCCAGGGGCTTCAGGTCGGCACGCAGGGTCTGTTTCGGGCATTTGGCAATCAAAACGGGGCATGGCATCGAAGGAGATCTTATGGTGCGTGTAAGCCACAGAAGAGAGCGATAGCAGCCCACTCAATCCATAGGGCATGATGGAACCAAAGGGGCCGTCCATAACCGTTAGCCCACGCTGTCCAAACTGCTTCGAACGGACGAAGGCTATTTCTGAGATCTCGTGGGTGAGGGCCAGATGGTTGACACCGAAGACGTGGTTTGTGGCGTTTGTAGCTGCATAGGTGGCATTGATGACCGTATTCGTTTCAAGTTTTAAGTGGTAAATTGAAGGTGGACTGTTGAAAGTTTCAAGTGCAGACTCGCTACTTGAAACTTTCAACGGATCACTTGAAACTTGAAACTTTGAACCTGACACTAAGAGGTCAATTGCCCAGGCATTACCTTGTGCGCTTGCCTGCTGGATCTGTGCGTTTTTGAAAACAGTGATTCCACTTGTGTTTTCTACTTTTTCACGGTAATAATTTCCCAGCAAAACGGGGTCGAAAGAATGTTCTTCTGTACGGTAAAGTGCCTCTAAACGATTGAAATTGAATAGTTTGTGGTCATAAACGCGTTCGCAGGGAATATTTAGAAACCCACAAAAACGTTCGAATTGAGGTCCATCGGTGAAGGAGCCATAGCGATCAATGGCGTAAAACTTTTCGAAGGTATGATTGACAAAGGCACGATGTTCTTCGGTGAAGCGTGTCTTGTGCTCATCGCTCATGGCTGCGGTTGCCACGCTGCGTGGATAATGATAGCCGCTGTGTAGTCGAGCCTGATTCACGAGTGAAGCTTTTTGGAAAAGACGGGCTTCTTTCTCTAAAATTGCCACTTTTGCCCCGCGTCCGGCGAGGTGCAAGGCAGCGTAACACCCGAAGATGCCCCCGCCTACTACCACAAAATCATAATTTTCTACCTGCATCTTGGCTCGCAATTTTTACTATTACAACACACTTAATTTAACCTCAGCAAATTAAGGACCACTTGGATTAACAAGGATTTATTTACCACATAGTTCACATACCACACATAATTTAACTCCAGTTGTAGCATAAAACTATGTGAACTATGTAGTAAATAAATCCTAATGAACTATGCGGTAACTAATTCAAGCACAAAAGTTGGAAGTTCTAATGGATATTTCGAAACAGTTTTTAGATGGTCTTTTTGCAACTGGTTGGCTTGAATTTGTGGCCGTAACCTTCGGCATAGCCAGTGTAATGCTTTCCAGAAAGGAAAATATCTGGGTGTACCCGACTGGTATCATCAATACAACCATTTATATTTACCTGAGTCTCGTCGGCGGCATTTATGCTGAGGCCGGCGTAAATTTTTATTATACTGTGATGAGTATTGTCGGCTGGGTATTATGGACACAAAAGAAGGAGGGCCTAAAGTTATTGCAAATCAGCAGCTCAACGAAACCTGAATGGCGCAATGCCATCCTGTTTTTCGTTCTTTGTTGGGGAGTATTGTTTTTCATTCTGAAAAAACTTACGAATAGCTCAGTGCCGCTGGCTGATGGGTTTGCCTCAGCATCAGCTTATACTGCTATGTGGTTGATGGCCAGAAAAAAGCTTGAAAACTGGGTCTGGTGGGGTATTACGAACGTGGCTTCTATTCCGCTTTACTTCATCAAAGGTTATGTGTTTACTAGTTTTCAATATGTGGTTTTTTTGGTACTTTCTATTTTGGGGTATTTGGAGTGGAGGAAGAGATGTAATATATAAAAAAGCGTACATTTCGCCTCGGTTTTCATTTTTCAAGGTTTAAAATCCTATATTAGTTTATGAAGTATTTCATTTTTTTGTTGCTGTTGTCGGGTCTTTCATGTACCCAGAATAAGGTGGATGCCCAAAACAAACTTACGCCAGATGCTTTTGAGACTATGCTGAACAGTGACGCTTCCATTCAACTGGTAGATGTCCGAACACCTGAAGAATTTCAAAATGGCTATATCGCTGGAGCCATTAATTTGAATATTCAGGACGCTGATTTTGCCAAAAAAATCAGTCAATTTGATAAAAAACATCCTGTAATGGTCTATTGTGCTGTAGGTGGACGGAGTGCTAAAGCGGCAAGCCAACTTTCGAAATTAGGCTTCCAAACCGTTTATGACCTAAAAGGGGGGATCACCGACTGGAAGGCCGCAGGGAAGGCCGTTGAAAAGTAATCTGATCGAAACCTACAAGTTTTTTCAAGCCTCAAATCAACTGTAAGACCCACCAATAAAACGGTAGGCAAAAAATGAACGCATCAAAACGGTCAAGGAGTCCTCCATGCCCTGGAAGTAGTGTTCCTGAGTCTTTCACATCCACGCTGCGTTTAAGCATGCTTTCAATCAGGTCGCCAAGGTTGCTACCCATAGCTGCTACAATACTCAACGCTATCCATTGCGAAAGTTTGAAATCCTTGACCAGAAACGACAATCCCCAAGCAATCAGTATGGCGAAAACCGCCCCTCCCAGGGTGCCTTCCCAGGTTTTTTTGGGCGAAATTCGCTCCAAAAGTTTGTGCTTGCCAAATCGGCTACCAATTAGATAAGCCCCTACGTCATTGGTCCAAACCAATAACAATAGTCCCAACACGCGATGAGGGAAATAATCCGGCAAAATTACGTTTCCATCCAGGCCTAATTCACTTTGCTTAAATGCAATATTGGTTAATAATCCGAAAGGGATGCCAAAATAGGCAATTGATAAAAAGTAGCTTCCGATATTTCCAAACGGATTTTTACCTCCCAAAAACAGTTCAAGTACAGCCCAGCCTGCAAAAAGAAGTGGAAATATGATTACGGATGACATCAATAGTTCATTAGGCACAATTTTTATTGCATTTCCTGCCAGCAACAAATATCCCAACACTGCAGGAATGGTCCCTAAAAGGCGGCGGAGGGCAACAAATTGGTCTTCCTGCTTCAGCATTAGCCCCAATAATTCCCAGGCACAACCGGCCGTGATCACCCCGAAAAGGGCTAAAAAAGTATACTTCCCGGCGTAAATACCACCGAGCATTACAAGGGCAAAAAAGAAAGCGGTAATGGTGCGTTGACGCATAATAAGGATGAATTATGAACGATAAATTGGGAAGTGTCAAATTACTGGCAACGGCCATTTTTGATCCGTAACCAGAGGTCTCCAAAGGAACTTTTATTTAATGCTATATTTTCCTTGTTTCGATTGTTTTGGTGAATTTCCCAGTCACCTTTTTCATTTTTGGACACAAGAAAAGGAAAAACGTAATTTTTGCCTCGCAAGGAATCTCCCAAAAGCCCGAATCGGAGGTCATTTACCTGCAACGTATCTCGTCCGTGAGGGAGAACATTGTAATAGCCATCCGAAAACCAGCGTAGAAAGTAACCCGCGCGTGAATCAGGTGGCACAACGTCTAGCAATTGATGGTTTTTGGGGATGACCGAAATAGGATCAAACGTCTGCCTACAATCATTAAAGCCAAATTGCCCAAAATAGTATGCCGTATCACCTTCTGCAATACCGGTCCAAACTATGTTATTGAAAAGCGTTGGATTGGTGTAATACCGCTGATAATGGATGTTTTTTGAAGCAAGTGTTGCTTCAAAATTGTGGTTCACGACCGATTTATGCCACATATTATATATGAGTAAATAGCCGCAAAACCAAATCAGGCCAGCCCAGTTCCACCAACTTCGTACACGGTCTGATTTTGAATATCGGGACGCAACTACCAGTAGGACAAGGAAAGGCAACGTGCAAATAGGATCTACGACAGATACGGTACACCATTGCACCCGCAGGTCATTAAATGGTTGGAAGATCTGTGTTCCCCAACTCGTAAAACAATCCAGGATCGGATGTGTGAAAATACTCCAAAAGAAAAGGGAGACCCAGGTACCGTATGATGCTTCCACTAATTTGAGGTCGCGCTGCCAATAATCCCGCCAGAGCTTCCATACAAACCAACCACCAAGCATCAGCGTGGGCACCAGTGCATACCAACTCAGCCCTACTCCCAGGAGGACCGGAATGAAGTTGATGCCTGCTGCTGCACCAAGGTAAAAAATCAGCCAGATAACCATCGCCCCAGCTTTGTATCCTCGATGTTTATAGGCATTCGAACCATAAAACAATTGGGTAAGTCTGGCCAGGGCCCATGGCGCAAGTGCGGCAAACAAGAACGAGTGCATGAATCCCCGATGAAAGGAAGTGCTCGCAATCTCGTCCGTAAAAAACGAAGCAAATACATCGAGGTCAGGGATCGTACCACCGATGGCACCCCAAAGCATGGCACGGTTACCGATCTTTTTGCCTGCTACTACTTCACCGCATGCAGCACCAAGTACTATTTGAGTTAGTGAATCCACGTTTTTAGCTATGAACGATGAAAGATAATCAACCCGCCTTCATGTTGGATTTGGCGGGCCGAAAAATTGTATTTCTAACCTTGTACAGCATTAATGATCTCCTTGATAGTATCAATATCGCTTTCCCAATGCCCAGATTCCAAGCCAGGAATCTCGCTTTTGGCACGGGTGTTTATTCTTAATTTGCCGGTAAAATGAAAATCCTTTGCCCCTGTTAGCGCTACAATATCCTGAATATTTTGGGCAGTGATTCCTGCTCCCGGCATTATAATAATGCGCCCGGCGGCTTGTTGAATCAGTTTTTGAAGCAAAAACCGGCCTTCATACGCATTGTCGGACTGGCCAGAACTAAGCACCCGACCAAAGCCCATGTTGATCAATTGTTCCAGGGCCTCTGTGGGACTTATGGTAAAATCAAAGGCTCTATGACAGGTGATTGCAATGGTTCCGGCAGCAGCCTTCATTGCATTCATTTGATGCAGGTCCAGTTGGCCATCTACCGTGAGTGCACCCACTACCACGCCGGCAGCACCAGCTTCAGCACACAGTCGAATATCGTCAAGCATAATCTCCATTTCCTGATCGGAATAGCAAAAATCACCTTCCCTGGGTCGGATCAACACATGAACGGGGATATTTAAAGCCCGAACTGATGCGCGGATCAGGCCCAAGGAGGGTGTCAGGCCACCCACATCCAAGGCAGTGCAAAGTTCAATTCGTTGGGCCCCTGCGATTTGTGCGGCAAGGGAAGACTGTATATTTACGGCGCAGATTTCAAAATTCATGGGGCGAAAATACTATCTTCGCCAAAGCTTCCTGTATTACCTTCGCATTACCGACCAAACAGATAAATATTATGCTCCGCTATTCCCTGGCCACAATTTATGTGCTACTCTCTTGCGCTGCACCAGTAGCTGCCCAGGACCTGCATTATTCCCAGTTTTATCTCAATCCCTCCCACTTAACGCCCGCAGCAACTGGTGTTTTTGAAGGTAAATGGCGGGTGGCCGGACTATATAGGTCTCAATGGAGAACGGTACCTGTTGGCTATGAAACTTATTCAATATCAGCAGATTGTAAAGCCTTCCAGCGGGAAAAAAGCCTGATATCCCTGGGCGTTCTGTTACAAAACGATCAGGCTGGCGATGGAAACCTTTCCTGGACCCAGGGTGGCCTTACTGTAGCGGCTGCACACAGCATCGGTCCGTCAAGTTCGGTCTCCCTCGGCTTTGGCATTGCCGCCATTCAACGCACCGTAGATATTAGTCACCTGAAATTTAAAAACCAGTGGGCAAATGATTTTTTTGACCCAAATTTACCTTCTAAAGAACCCTTTGCACGCTCCTCTGGCATGGCGCCAACCCTTTCGGCAGGATTTTTATGGCATTATCAACCCGTTGAATCCCGAAATCGCGCTACCCTCGGAATTGGAGCATTCCACCTCAACAGACCTGTAGTAAGTTTAGGGGGAGCAGATAAGGCAAAACTTCCAATACGTATTCCCGTTTTTGCCGAAGGGGTTTTTCAATTGCAGGAAAATGTCGACCTGGTTGCCTTTGCTGCAGCACAAAGTATGCAAAGTGCAAAGGAATTCATGGTGGGCGGCGGGCTGCGGCAAATCCTGACTACAGGACTCGCCAATATGACTTCTGTTCGGGCAACATTAGCCACTCGATTTGGAGATGCCATTATACCTGCAGTACAACTGGAACGAAATAATTGGCTTGTAGGGATCAGTTATGACTGGAACATCTCAAAATTTAACGAAGCTACGAATGGTCGAGGAGGAATAGAGATTGGTGTAATATGGCGATTAGTTCCCGTTCCAGTTCCTAATGCAGTGCAATGCTGTCCTGTTTTTTAAGCAATCCCACACAATGAACCACTATGCAAAAAGTCTTATTCATCGGAGCCTGCCTTTTGTTTTGTACCCTATTAAATGCCCAGTCTCTACGTGCTTATGAGCGCGCCGGAGACGAGGCATTCAGGAACAAAAATTATAGTGCAGCCATCCAGTTTTACGGTGATTTACTAAAACGGCATGAAAGCGACTTTTCACTTCGGTGGAAGTATGCCGAGAGTGCCCGAATGAACCAATCCTACACAGAGGCGGAGCGTGCATATCAAATGATCGTCGCCCAATCCATTCAAACGGAAAAGTACCCATTAATTTATTACCGAATGGCTCAGGTTAAAAAGAGTCAGGGTGACTATGATGAGGCGATTGACTTTTACGATCAATTTTTGGCCCAAAAACCTAAAAAAGCGGATACAGATTTTTTACAAAAATCACAGGAAGAAATTAAATTTTGCAGGGAGGCCAAAGTCATTGCAGCCAGCCCGACTGGTGTAGAGATTAAACACCTGGGAAAAGAGGTCAATAGTCCCTGGAATGAGTTTGCACCCACCGTTGCAGGTGACACCTTGTTTTACACCTCCAACCGGTTCGACAAAAAAAGTGACAAAGGCAAGCAAAAGACCAAACTCCACAAGGTGATGCTTGCTTCTAAAACTGGTCGCGGGCGAGAGCCTGGACGCGGTTTTCCATCGCCAGATACTGCGCATGTAGCCCACACCGCCTTTTCACCCGACGGACATTATGTGTTTTTCACCCTTTGCAAAGACCTGAATGCGAACGAAAAGCGCTGCGAACTCTGGCTCACAGTCATTGATCGCCGCAACCGCTGGCTCCCCCCTACCCTACTCCCTTCCCCCATCAACTTACCGGGCTACACCACCACGCAGCCCAGTATCGGCTTCGATAAGGATCTACAAAGTCCAATTTTATGGTTTGCCAGTGACCGACCTGGAGGAAAGGGCAAACTTGACCTTTGGCGTCTACCGCTTGATACTAATTTTTTCTGTGCCTGTAACCTACCATTGCCTGGCAAAAAATTTACATATCTTCCTGATTTTCAGCAACCTGAAAACATCGAATCGCTGAATACCCCGGAAAATGATGGGACACCGTTCTTTTTTGCCCCCACACAAAAACTCTATTTTAGTTCGGATGGTTTGACTGGTTTGGGAGGTTATGACATTTATTCATCAGAAAAAATAGACGGTAACTTTGCCGCTCCGATCAACGCTGGACCTGGTATTAATACATGTTTCAACGACTTCTATTTCTTCCTGAAGACAGATGGGCAGAATGGATATCTAAGCAGTAACCGACCTGGATCCTTTTACCTGGATGAAAAAAGCAAGAGTGCTTGTAACGACCTATATTCGTTCAAACTTCCCGATAAAAAAAAGCCTGTCCCTCCGCCAATAGATACCCTGACAAGCCAGGTAGAAAAGAAACCGGATATTCCTGTTGAAAATCCAGAAACGCATCCTTTGGAACGGCCTAAGCTGGCAGATTTCAACGGAATGCCACTCTATTTTGACAACGATGAACCCGATAAGCGTACCCGACGTACTACCACAAAAAAGACATACGATGAAACGGCGCTAACATACCTTAACCGCCAGTCTGAATACCGGGAACTTTTTACAGCCAATCTTGACGAAACAAAAATTGAAACAGCCGAACAATTGATCGACGGCTTTTTTGAAGCCGAAATTCGGCGGGGATATGAGCAACTTGGCCTACTCAGCCACCTGTTATTAGAGCATCTGAAGGAGAACGAAACACTTGAGGTGTTTATTAAAGGTTATACCAGTCCGCGGGCAGAAAGTGATTACAATATTGACCTTGGCAAACGCCGGATCAGCAGTGTGCGCAATCATTTTGAAGCCTGGTCTGATGGAGCCTTACAACCCTTCCTCCGATCCGGGAAATTAAAAATAACAGAGACCAGTTTCGGCGAAACAACCGCCCGCGCCAATGTCAGCGATAAAATTACCGACGAACGCAACTCAATCTACAATCCGGATGCTGCCCGGGAACGACGAGTAGAGATCGTTGAAGTAAGGGTGCAAAAGTGAGTGCAGTCAATTCCATACCTTTGCAGCCACTTTATCCACATGAATAAATTTTCGCTGCTACTGTCCGTACTTTGTTTGGCTGCTTGCACCCGACATATTAACTACCCAACTAAAATGGCCCATTTCAGTATTCCTTTTGAGCAAAACGACAACCAGACCCTTACTTACCACGAAGCGATTGCCTGCTACGAAAAAATGGCCGCGGCATATCCTGGTATTTTCCAGCTCTCTAAAGTGGGTAGTACTGACAGTGGGGAACCCCTCCATGTAGCCGTTTTGAATACCAGTGGAGAATTTCGTCCGGAGCAGATCCGCAAATCTGGCAAACAGATCTTGTTGATCAACAACGGGATCCACCCTGGCGAACCCGAGGGAATTGATGCGACCATTCTGTTGCTGCGCGATTATTTAGAAAAGCCCGCCATGCAAAAAGCGCTGGAACATCTGGTATTGGTCATTATTCCAGTCTACAATGTAGATGGCTGCCTGAACCGGGGTTCTTTCTCCCGCGCCAATCAGGATGGCCCGGAGGCTTATGGCTTCCGGGGTAATGCCCGAAACTACGACCTGAATCGTGATTTTTTGAAATGCGATTCGCATAATGCACGCACCTTCAACCAAATATTCAGCACCTGGCAGCCCGATATTTTTGTAGACAATCACACCAGCAATGGCGCAGATTATCAATATACAATGACCCTCATCGCCACGCAGCACAACAAGTTAGAGGAACCCCTGGGTCAATTTCTGGAAAAAACCATGTTGCCTGAACTCTATGCCGACATGAAAGGCCGCAAGTTGGAAATGACGCCATATGTAGATTCTCCGAAAGAAACTCCGGACTCCGGGATTGTTGGTTTTTGCGATTATGGCAGATATTCCACAGGATACGCCGCACTTTGGAACACTATAGGATTTATGCCGGAGACCCACATGCTCAAGCCGTTTAAAGACCGTGTCTGGAGCACCTATCATTTCATGGATGTGGTGGTAAATTTCATGTCACGCCACCTTCCGGAGATCCGGGATGCCCGTGCAAAAGCATGGGAGCTCACCCGAGACAAACAGGAATTTGCGCTGGATTATGTGATGGATCAGAAAAAGCAGGATATGATCACCTTCAAAGGGTATGCAGCAAAATACAAACCTTCTGAAGTAAGCGGCCTTCCGCGCCTGTGGTACGATCGGACAGAGCCGTTTGAAAAACAGATTCCTTATTACAACCATTTCATTCCCATCGAGACCGTTACAAAGCCTGCAGCCTACATCATTCCAAAAGCCTGGGATAATGTAATTGAACGATTGATAATCAATGGAGTAGACATGAAACAACTTTCGGCAGCTGTTGAGATTGAAACCGAAACCTATTTCATCAAAGACTTTAAGACCCGAAATGCCTGGGAAGGCCACTATTACCATAGCGATGTAACGATGGAAAAGAGATCGCTCAAACGGAAGTTCAGCAAAGGCGATTTTGTAATATTCACTAACCAGAATGCCAACCGTTACCTGCTGGAGACCCTGGAACCCAATGCACCTGATTCTTGGTTTGCATGGAATTTCTTTGAGCCGATTCTGATGCAGAAGGAATATTTTTCAGCCTATGTTTTTGAAGATCTGGCTGCACAATTTTTGAAAGAGAACCCTAAAGTCAAAGCAGAGTTGGATGCCAAGCGTAAGGCAGAGCCAGATTTTGCTGCCGATGCTGCGCTTCAACTCGACTGGGTTTACCGCAAGTCGCCCTGGTACGAACCAACACATCGAATGTATCCGGTCGCACGCGTAGCTAAATCAGTAATAGGAGATTTGCCGTTGGAAAAATAGACTTATACGATTTAGCGTTTAAACTACAGTTTTATATCAGGCTTATGCTAAAGCGAATAGGGCAGGGATGACCCGAATTTGACTCAAAATTACCGGTTTTAAGCTTAAAATATGTGTCTGTTCTGTATCATCCGTGGCACATCAGCGTCTAATATAATCTATCCTCCCTTCTGGGAAGCAGGCGAAATTTCATCAAAAATGGGCTTAACCATCAAAGAATCGATGGGAAGGATTGCTGCTGGCTGAAAGGGCCGGCCCGGGCGGAGTCGCGAAAGCGAGTCGTTTAGGGTATTTTGTGCTTCTGACAAAAGCAGTGAATCGACGGTATGTTCTGCAGTTTGCAATAACGCTTCCAGGCATTCAGCGCTTTTCTTTGCTTTGAAGACCATGACGCGTTCTGCTACTTTCTCTTGTACTAGTGCCTCTTGGTCTCGGTTGCATGCCGACAAAACCAGGAAGCCAATACAGCCTAAAGTCCGAGATAGAAATTTGGGTAGTGCCAAAGTTTGGGTGATAAAATTAAAAATTGCTTTGCAACCCAATTTAATGGGCGGGGCAAATGTTTGTGATTTTTGGTGAAAACTCTGCTAACTAAAATTTAAGTTGAAATTATTTTAGTTGCATATTTTCAGGAAAAGCTAAAAAAAGTGCCCCTCAGATTGCTCAACAATAAACTTTTAGCCATCTTTTGGCGCTTGTATTATCACCTTATTTTTTCGACAAAAAAAAAATGGCCTTGGGGTTGTGCAATTTTAAAACACTGCGTATCTTTGACCTATCAGAAGCATTAAAAGTAGTGCAATCAGAGTTTAAGTAAGCAATTTTTCACCACTCAGGTGTCTTTTTAAGAAGTTTTCATTTGGTTTTTTGGGGTTATACAGGGTGCTGCTGATTCTTCAGTTAGTGCCCTGTTTTTTTATGCCCAATTTTGAAGCCCAATTTTGGTTGACTGCCAGAATCGGGCTTTTTCAATTTACCTTTGCACCTCTACCTTAGGATTTAAAAAATCAAGGATCGGAGCAAGTCGGCGAAGCCGACATATCCTGTTAATCCTGTCAAAAAAAACAGTCTAACTCTTATAACATGAAAAAAACTACGCTCTCTATCCTGCTTGCATTCCTATTTGCACCGCTGTTCTGCCAGGCGCAATTGGTTCCATTCCCCTATACCTTCCAAAAAGAAGTAGTGAGTGACACGGGAATGGTCGTAACCGCCCATCCTTTGGCAACCAAAGTTGGCCTTGAAATTTTGAAAAAAGGCGGCAATGCCATTGATGCTGCGGTAGCCATACAGTTTGCCCTCGCAGTGGTGTTTCCCGAGGCCGGCAACATTGGTGGCGGCGGTTTTATGATCTTTCGGGATGCCAAGGGCAAAAAAGTCCTGGCGCTTGATTACCGCGAAAAAGCACCTGCCGCAGCAAAAGAGAAAATGTACCTCGATTCAATGGGGAATGTAATGCCCAATAAAAGCCGGTACGGTACACTATCTTGCGGTGTCCCTGGCACGGTTGACGGAATGTGGCAGGCTCAATTTTACAATGGCCGACTCACCTGGGCCCAGGTAATCAACCCTGCGATTGAATTAGCGGACAAAGGATTTCAGATCACGGAGCAAGAGGCCCAAAACCTCAATGCCGAAAAACTCACCTTTGCACGAAACTGTAGCTTAAGTCCCGCCTTTGTAAAGTATGACAACTGGAAGGCCGGCGACTGGCTTATTCAAAAAGACCTGGCAGAGACCCTCCGCCGCATTGCAGGCGATGGCAGAGAGGGTTTTTACTCTGGACCGACCGCTGCGCTGATTATCAAAGAAATGGAGCGAAAAGGAGGCCTTATTACATTGGAAGACCTCAAAGCGTATAAAAGCGAGTGGCGTACGCCCCTTGAATTTGACTGGAAAGACTTACACATTACCACCATGCCACCACCCAGCAGCGGCGGAATCATCCTGCGCCAACTCCTGGGTATGGTGGATGATTACCCCCTGAAATCCTATGGTTTTCATTCCACGGCAGCCGTACACCTGATGGTTGAAGCGGAACGCCGCGCGTATGCAGACCGTGCGACGCACATGGGCGACCCTGATTTCTGGAAAGTGCCTGTAAAAACGCTGACTGATTCTGTGTATATCAAAGCCCGGATGGTAGATTTTAAACCTGATACGGCTTCGAACAGCTCCAAAGTCTTTGCCGGTGGCATTAAAGAAAGCGAAGAAACCACCCACTTTTCTGTGGTGGACCGGGATGGCAATGCCGTCTCTGTCACGACGACCTTGAACGACAGTTACGGCTCACGCACCGTGGTGGCTGGCGCCGGTTTTATCCTCAACAACGAAATGGACGACTTTAGTGCCAAACCCGGCGTGGCAAACATGTATGGCGCAGTAGGCGGCAAAGCAAACGCCATTGCGCCCAACAAACGCCCGCTCAGCAGCATGACTCCTACCATTGTGAGCAAAGCCGGAAAAAACTGGCTGATCCTGGGTACACCAGGCGGCACCACAATCCCTACCAGTGTGTTTCAGGTCATTGTAAATGTATCAGAATTTGGCCAAACCCTGCCTGAAGCGGTGCAGGCCAAGCGCTTCCACCACCAATGGAAACCCAACCAGATCTCGGCAGAAGAAGGCTGTTTTTCAGAAGAAGTAGCAGCTAAGCTGGAGCGTATGGGACATACGATTCATTACAGAGAATCCATTGGCCGGATGGAAGCAATTATGCGCTTGCCAAATGGAAAATGGCAGGGCGTAGCGGACGGACGGGGAGATGACTCGGCTGGCGGGTATTAGCACTTGCTTGAATATCCAATATCCAACAAGGAATTTCCAATGTCTAAATGGGCGCTGCTCCTGGAATTAGTTGTAAATCAATACAATGAGGCTCCTGTGAGCCTTTCCGCCAAACGCTTCCTTGGACATTGGGAGTTCCTTGTTGG
>CANJPT010000088.1 GCA_947476195.1 Lewinellaceae bacterium
AGCGATCTCATTTGTCCGTTTTTCGATACCAAATATACCTTTGCCCGGAATGGGATCGTTCAGGAACGGGTCACCAAAACCTATTACGAGGCCGGGCACAGGATGTATTTGCATGAGCCGGACCGGCTGAAATTGGCGGGCGATATTCGGAGGTTTTTGAATGAATAGTCTAACTTTTACAAACAACCGGACATTATTATTTCGCACAGATTTTGCGCTGAATTTTTCTGTGTGAAATCTGTGAATCAAATCTGCGTAAAATCTGTGCGAAATAAAAATGTCCAGTACTACGCATATTAGAGATCAACGCGTTTTTAAGTCTTTTTATGAAAACAAAAATAGCCCTATCCATCCTCCTGTTATTCCTCAGCCTAAGCGCTCATTCCAAAGATTACAAGGCCTCTTTTTTCGGCATTGAATCCAATGGTACTACGCTGAACACCCGATCCATTCAAAAGGCCATCGATTATATCCATGAAAACGGCGGTGGCCGATTGGTCTTCAATGTGGGCAGGTTCGTTACAGGCACCATTTATCTTAAATCAAACGTGACCATCCGGCTGGAAGAAGGTGCCGTGTTGCTGGGTTCTTTAAACCCCTTTGATTATGATCGCAAGGGCTATTGGACCGCCTTTATATTTGCTTTTGATCAGGAAAACATTGGAATCACAGGAAAAGGCGTGATCGATGGCCGTGGGTACGAGGTGGCCCAAAACACGCTATCCTTGATCTACAAAGGGATCATACAAGATACCGTCCTGAAGAATGACCGGCCCAATGAAGGCATGCGTCCGCAAAATATTTATTTTAAAGGTTGTAATCACATCCTTATCCAAGGGGTCATGATTAAAAACCCGGCCAGCTGGAATCAACAATACGATCAGTGCAAGAATCTGTTGGTGGAAAACATTACGGTCGATAGCAAAAACTACTGGAACAATGACGGGATAGATATCGTGGATTGCGACAGCGTGATCGTAAGAAATAGCTATTTTGACGCTTCCGATGATGCCATCTGCCTCAAATCACATCAGGCTAATTTCTTATGTCAGAACGTTGAAATTAGCCACAACATGATCCGTTCAAGTGCCAATGGGATCAAATTTGGCACTTTTTCGGTCGGGGGCTTTAAAAACATATATATCCACAAGAATACAGTTTTTGATACCTATCGCTCTGCGCTATGCTTTGCTGCCGTGGATGGTGGTATCATTGAAAACATCCAGGTGGATAGTCTGGAAAGCTTAAATACCGGAAATGTACTTTTTCTCCGGATCGGAGAACGAAGAGCGGGTAAAAAAGGCAGCATGAAAAACATCCGCATTTCAAATGTGTATGCGGAAGTACCGGCCACCAAAGCCGATGCAGGATACCAATACGAAGGGCCGGTGGAAGATCTGCCGAGAAATGTATCCCCCGTATCCATTGTCGGAATGCCGGATGTTGCCATTGAAAATGTCGTTTTAACTAACATAGAGATACATTACCCTGGCGGCGGCAATCCAAAATATGCCAAAGTAGGATTGAACGAATTGGATAAAGTGCCCGAATTGCCCGCTAAATATCCTGAATTTTCGATGTTTAAAGAATTGCCTGCCTGGGGGTTTTACATCCGGCATGCCAAAGGAATTAAATTGGAAAATGTAAAAGTATCCTGTGCAAAAGAAGACTATAGAACGGCGGTGGTACTGGATGATGTGCATGGGATCAGTTTCAAGGGCATAATCGTGGAAGAACCCGGGAAAAAGAAAAAGCCTGTTTTTGCTGATCGCTCTACGGATGTTAAATTCGAATAGAAAATAGGCTCCCGGTTGAAATTGACCAATTGACTGGCCCTCAAATGTTGTTAACTCAATGTTTTGGGTAGGGCAAAGCGGAACCATTGACTACGATTCAAAAATTGCCTTTACTTTCAGCACCCACCCCAGGCTTGTCCTCTTGTCGAGCTTGGGGGCTCGGATAGGGATGGTAGGAATGCAAAAGGCTTTGGACGTTTTCAGTCCGCAGTAACTTATTGACGAAATTTGACGGTCAGTCACCCGGTCAATTAAAACAGAAACCAAAATTTTTCAAGGTGCAAAGCCTTACAGGGATATTACCTTGTTCTATCTTGCCCGCATGAAATTCTTGCCCCTTTTCCTGCTACTGCTACCTTTCCTGCTCCCTGCCCAGCGTACCCAAACCGCAGCAATCCGCCCCTTAAATGGCAAGCCAACCCTATATGTCAACCAGCAGCCGGAACTGCCTTTGATGTACGCGCTTACGCACGTGACTGGCGGTCGCTGGAGCTGGGAAGAACTACCAGCACACAACCTCCGCCAAATGGCTGCCGCCGGAGTACGCTTGTTTCAGGTAGATCTTTGGCTGGAGGATATTTGGAAAGGCCCAGAGCAGTCTTTGGATATAGCCCTGGCCCGAAAGCAGATCCGCGGGGTATTGGATGCTTGTCCGGGCGGGTCCCTGGTCCTGCGCCTGCATGTAAACGCACCTGGCTGGTGGAATCTCATGCATCCGGCAGAATGTGTTCAGTACGCCGACGGAGCAGTCATGGATCTCCCGGAAGGACTTCCTTTTAACCATGAGGACGGCGATGTGCTGCGGGCAAACAGAGCAAGCCTGGCATCAGAACGCTGGCGCCAAGATATAGGCGAACAAGTGCAGCAGTTTTGCCACCGCCTGGCGCGTACCCGTGAGGGCAGATCAGTGATTGGTATCCACGTGTCCGGCGGTGTTTATGGCGAATGGCATCCCTGGGGCTTTACCAAACAGGAGCCGGATGTGAGTCTTCCCATGCAAGTAAGCTTCCGCAAGTGGTTGAAAAACAAATACGGATCTGATGAAGCACTCCAAGCAGCATGGGCAGGATCCCGATTTACCCTTGCTACTGCTACGGTGCCGGACACCCTCGAGCGCCGATGCTGTGCAGACGGTTTTTTTCGAGACCCGGAACAAGAACAAAGGGTCATGGATTTTTATAAATGCCAGCAGGTTGTGATTGCCGATGACATTGAGTTCTTTTGCCGCCTGGTCAAAACACAGTGGGGCCGGCCGCTGATCACCGGCGTGTTTTACGGCTATATGCAATTCGGATTGTGCCGGCAGGCCATGAACGGGCATCTCGAAGCTAACCGTTTGCTGGAAAGCCCTTGGATCGATTATTTCGCGGGGCCGCCCAGTTATTACGAGCCCTGCCGGAAAGCTGGAGGCTCTGGCATGCAGCGTGCCCCCATTCGTTCCATTCAACTGCATGGCAAACTATGGTTTGACGAAACAGACAACGGTTATTTGCAGGACAAGCGGGAGCGGGATTTTGTCCGATCCGGCGCCTTGGGCGATACCAACTATCTCCCCATTTTACAAAGAAGTCTTTGGCTGCCGCTGGTGCAGGGTTGCGGTACTTGGTTGTATGATTTTGGCCCCCGGCGCAATACTGGTTGGTGGGATAGCCAGATGTACCTGGACGAAATAAGCCGCAGCATCCGATATTTCAGCAGCCTATATGGGCGGGCAGCAAAATCCGGAACGCAGGTGGCAGAAGCCCTGGTGGTATGGGATACAGAAAGTTTTTATGCCGTGAAAAATGTCAATTCGAAGGCTTGTGAAAAGGGCCTGGATCTCGCAGCCGAGCAGCTGCTACACAGTGGCGTTGCAATGGATCAGATTTACGCCTTTGATTTGCCCAGGATTGACCTGAATAGTTACAAAGCAATCCTATTTATGAATGCCTGGACCCTCAATCCGGCGCAACGGCAATTTATCCGCGATACTGTGGCACAAAAAAGCCGCACGCTGATCTGGAATTATGGCGCCGGATACAGCGATGGTATTCGTAAAAGCAAAACACTTACAGAGCAGCTTACCGGAATTTCCCTACAGCAGGAAAAAACAGAAGGCACCCAAGTCTGGATTATGGAACAGGATACGATTGACAACGCCGCCCTGATCGATCCTTTGTGGCGCATCTCTGATCCGGAGGCAAAGCCGCTGGCTACGTTTCAGAAAAACGCCGGGGTGGCGATTGCCCGAAAAGATTTCTCGGATTACAGTATGGTGTATTCAGCCGTGCCGCTGCATGGGGCTAAGGTATTCAGGGGCTTGCTTCAACAGGCAGGTTGCCAGGTCATGAATGCTGCGCCGGATGTCGTATATGCTTCAGATGACCTGATCCTTTTGCATACCGGAATAGGCGGACATAAGGCTTTGAAGCTAAAAAACGGAAAAGTACTGGAATTGGAGCTGCCAAAGACTGCGACAAGGTTGTTTGATTCGGGGACGGGGTTGGAGGTTTTGATCGGTTATTGAGGTGAATTTTATTTCATCCCGCATGATAATTTTTGCAGGATCGCCCGAATACGACTGCAAATTTTGCCTTGCCTAAAATAAAATTTGCTCACTTTGGGCGCATTACTAATTCCCGAACAAGCGCTAAATTTTTGCCTTTTTTATTAATATCGTCGCATGAATGGGTGTCCAATATTGGCAGGTCGGTATATTATATTAATTAATATTAATTATATATATAACTAAATTAATTTCAATGAATTAAAAATAAAAATAAAATCATTTGTCGACATATACCTTTTTCTATACTTTTGAGCCCTTATGTAAAAGGGAGCATATTTACACCTCATTCATCATGCTTGGGCGGCTGTGCGAATCAGAGCATTTCTGCAAGAAATGAGTACACAAAAATTAACTTAAACAACTTAAAAAACAAGGAAAGCTGAAAACCGAAAAGAGTAGGCAACAAAAAAACTACGCTTACAAAAAAATCAATCAGTATGACGCAACAAATTGAAAGCATCAAAAAGACAATAGAGCCTTTAAGGCAGGAAATAATCAATCACAAAATTTATTCCGCCATTAAAGACATAGATGACTTGAAAGTGTTTATGCAATATCACGTTTATGCAGTTTGGGACTTTATGTCTTTACTTAAAACCCTGCAAAACAACTTAACTTGTACAACCGTTCCTTGGTTTCCCAAAGGTTCAGCAGACACCCGGCACCTTATCAACGAAATTGTTGTTGGCGAAGAAGCAGACCTTGACTTAGATGGGAATAGGAAAAGCCATTTTGAACTATACCTTGACGCTATGAAACAATGTGGGGCAGACACATCCCAAATTGAAAAATTCATTACCGCATTACAAAATACCGGTGACTTCAATGCAGCATTTCAAAATGCAGAAACGCCTAAAGAAGCCCGCGACTTTGTTGACTTTACGTTTAAAATTATTGGAAGCAATAAAGATTATTTACAATCAGCAATTTTTACATTTGGTCGTGAAGACCTGATTCCGGGAATGTTTATTTCAATTGTCAACGACATGCATAAAACCTTTCCTGACAGCATTTCAATCTTCAAATACTATCTCGAAAGGCACATAGAGGTAGACGGTGACCACCATAGTCATCTCGCCCTACAAATGACCTCAAATCTATGTGGTGTAGACGAGCAGTTCTGGAAAGAAGCTGAACAAGCGACTATTGAATCTTTAAAAATGCGTATTGATCTTTGGAATGGAGCATACAATCAAATAATAAATAAACCAACTACGAGTGCCGCAACCAGCCATTAATACAGGAATTAGGGAGCAGACTACTGGACATTTTTGTTTTGCCCCCAGGCCTGTAAGGTTTTTGGAAACCTTATAGTCCTCGATTTTAGAAAATGTCCAGTAGTGTGAAAATTTCCCTGTTGCAGGCCAAAATCCAATTCCCGACCAATCTTTAAACCCAGATAAATGAATAACGAAAAGACATTACGGGAATTTATGCAACAGATTTGGAATGCTAAAAACGTTGAAATGCTTTCAACGTTTTTAGCCCGGTAATACACCATATATGTAGATAATACTGACCCTTTGGAAGGGAAGACTTTAAACCCTTAATTTGAGACCCGATTAAACTATATTTTTAATTCATTCCCTTGGGCGCTGTAAATCATCAGCCCCCGGAAACCTCCCCGATCAGATTCGGATAGTCCGTAATGATCCCGTCCACGCCCAGGCGGATCAAGCGCCGCATAGATTTTACATCATTCACGGTCCAGGGCACGAGTTTTATTTGCCGGGCGTGCAATTCCTTCACCAATTTCTTATTGATCAACAAATAATACGGACTGTAAATGGCCGGTTTAAATTCTAAGCGCGCCAGATTCGACTCAAAGCCATTGATATTTTCAATCAAAAAAGACAATTGTAAATCCGGCGCCTGACGGTGAAGTGCGTTCAAGGCACGCACATCAAAAGATTGCACGGTGACAAACTGCTCAATACCCAGGCTGCGAATTTCAGACACGACCATCCGCACAAAGTCTTCTATCGGTGGATGTCGGAGGCCGTCCCAATCCGGCTGACTTTTCACCTCGATGTTCCAGCGAATATTTGGACGGACTGCCCGCGCAGCCTCCACCACTTCACGCAGGGTAGGTTTGTATGCTTTCATTTTTTGCTGATTCGGGAAGCGCGCATAGGGTTTGCTACCACTATCATAAGCCTGGACTTCAGCGACGGTCATTTGATAGATCAACAGCTTTTCTCCATCTTTTTTGGGAATAGAATCGCCATTTGGCTTCAGGCAAATATCCGGATTGAACCAGGGTTCATGGCTGACGATGAGCTGATTGTCTTTTGTAACAGCCAGATCGAGTTCGAGTGTAATCACGTCCGGAAATTCCAGGGCCTTCAGAAAAGCTGGCAATGTATTCTCCGGCATCAAGCCGCGGCAGCCACGGTGGCCCTCCCAATCAAAGCCTTTCGGGATAGTCACCGGCCGGGTTTCCGTCGTTTTAAATGCGAGAAAAGTGAGTACAGTTAGCATGAGCAGGAGAATGGATAATCCCTGGTTCAAGGAAAATGAAAAACGAAAACTGTTTTGCCGGATCATATTGCGGGGGTGGTTTTACCTTTGGGCAAAATTGCCCCCAACTCTCCGAACCACCGGTGTTTTCAACGTTAATTTTTCAAGAATTACGCACGGGCCACATTCAACAAATTGACCACATTAATATCATGGACGTAAAACAATTCCTCTTCTCCCTCCCCGAAAAAGTTGCCCCTGAAGCCGTAGAAGGGCTCAGCACCCTTTTCCACTTCGACATTGCTGACGCTGGCCAATTCACCGTGAAGCTCGACAACGGCAAATTCGCGGTCTCTGAAGGTTTCACTGGCGACCCGACCTGCAAAGTAAGCACCAGCACGGAATCATTTACCAAACTACTCTCCGGCGACCTGAACCCTATGATGGCCATGATGACCGGTAAACTCAAGATCAGCAACCCGGGCGAAATGCTCAAGTATGCCAAAATGTTCGGGCTGATGTAGACGGTGCACGGTTTACGGTAGACGGTACACGGTGTGCCGTGAACCGTAAACCGTGTACCGTAAACCGTGTACCGTAAACCGTCCACCGTTACTCATCGTCTTCCCAGTCAAATACATCTCCATCCTTGACTTCGTCGATATCTCGGCGTTCTTTTTTTGTGGGTCGGCCTGTGCCACGTTCGCGTTTTTCACCGGTCGGGGCGGCGTTCAAAAACCATTCGGCGTACTTGGTTTTTTCTGCTTCCGGCGTCACATCTTCGTAGCAGGTGATCGCGATGGCCGCGCCTACCCGCTTCTCTATTAGTGTATTGACACGAAATTCAAAATTGAAGCCGTTCTTCTTCACCACTACCACCTCTCCGGCGGCAATCTGATACGAAGGCTTCACGGATACCCCCGCGACTTTTACTTTCCCCCCTTTGCAGGCATCGGTGGCCAGCGTCCGGCTTTTAAAAATCCGTATACTCCAAAGCCATTTGTCTACTCGAATCTTATTCATGCGTGTGGATAAATTGTTAAATGGGTGATTAAGGTTATCAATTGCGTGTTCAGGCAAAATTCAGGATTGCAAAAGAACAAGTTTTGCTAACCTTGTGACAGCTATTTTCTTTCCGCATGAAACAGTTGTCACTCACTACCCTATTCTCGCTCCTGTTGCTGGCCATTGCTTGCTCACCTGCTCAAATATTTTCGGGCAAAGCCGACCCGCTTCAAAAGATCCTGAAATCGCTTGAACGCGATTCCGTTGGAATAAAAGTCCTACAAAACAAAGATCTCTACGAAGTCCAGATCATTTACACGCAGATAGACCGGGATGCTCAGGGTCGCCCGTCCTTCCGTACCTATCAATACAATGTAGATTCCAGCCGCTACTTCTACCCTGCCAGCATGGTCAAAATGCCCCTTGCCCTGCTTTCGCTCGAAAAGATAAACCAGCTCGGCCAAAAAGGTGCGCTCCCCATCACCAAAGATACGCCTTACCGCCTCGATTCCCTCCGTCCATATCAGCAAGCCTTTGTCTCCGATCCGAACACGCCGTGCTTAAAGCCTGGTATTGCCCAGGATATACGGCAGATCTTCACGGTGAGCGATAACCTGGCCTACAACCATTGTTTTGAGTTTTTAGGCCGGGAATACATCAACAAGACTCTGAAAGCCAAGGGTTACAATCAAACTGGCATTGTACACCGCTTCAACTACCCGGGGCGCGACAACCGCTACACCAGCCCCATTACCTTCTTTGATCCAAAAGTTGGCGTGTATCAGGAAGCCGAAAAATTTGACACGAGCATCTGGATCAATCCGCAGTATTCCACCCTCAAAGGCAAGGGCTACTACAATGCGGCCGACAGCCTCGTGAACCAGCCGTTCGAGATGAACAAAAAAAACTGGTTTGCCCTCACGGATATGAACAAAATGCTGCGCGCTGTCATGTTCCCGGAGTCCGTTCCAGCCCAAAACCGTTTCGATCTGAGCGAGGAGGATTACCGTTTCCTGTGGCATTACATGGGCATTTTTCCCCGGGAGTGTGACTACCCAAAATACGACACCAGCTACACGGATGGCTATGTCAAGTTTTTTCTTTTCGGAGATTCAAAAGCCCAGCAAAACGGCTCGGTGCGGGTGTTCAACAAGGTCGGAGAAGCCTACGGTACCCTGACTGATGTGGCCTATATCGTTGATTTTGAACACAAGGTGGAATTTATGCTGGCAGCTACGATCCTTTGTAATTCCGATGGCATATTCAATGACGACCACTATGACTATGAAAATGTGGGCTTCCCGTTTCTGGCAAAACTGGGTCGGGCGGCCTTGGAACTGGAGAAGCGTCGGAAACGGAGTGGGAAGGTGGATTTAGAAAAATTCAGAGCCGTGTTAACGTACTAATGCCGCGCCCGGCCATTAAGGTATGAATTGGGGAGGCAAATTTTTTCTTTATCAAGGCGTGAGAAGGGCGCAATGCGGGACATTTTAAGCGACGAACAACGCAGAGAAAGGAAAAATTAGACCGCCATATTCACACCTTAATGGCCGGACGCGGCACTAATGCCCCTTAAAATGAATTCACGCTTTAGGCATTCAAAGTACATCATAAAGGCAGACAAAAGCTACATTTGCCCGCCCACTCATTCCCTCAGGGACCAAAAAAAATGAGGCAGTGCCACCACAGCACTACCTCAGCCCTAACCAAATAAAACCAAATTATTCTTGCGTTAAATTTCTTTCGTGTCCCAAAGGTAAAAAGACTTTGTGTTAATAGTACAAGAAGGAAAGGAAAAACTTGAAAAAAAATTCACCCGCTTTTGGAATGTTTTGTAAAATTTAATTTTGTAAAAAAAGGTTATTTTGTAAAATTAAAAATTTCATAACCTTGTTTTGTGACTACACAATTTTAACCCTGCATTTCAGAACATAATTTTATTTCTCATCAACATGAAAAATCGGCTGTCACGACATTTTTTTGGGATCATCAGGTCCCTTACCCTTTATTTCGTTTTTACACTAAGCCCTGTTGTCCATGCACAAACCAAAGCTCCGGATGCTGATGCTGTCTTCATTGACCGGATCTATGACCAAAGCCTCACCAACGGCCGCTGCTATCCCTGGCTCGAACACCTCTGTCTCCAGATCGGCCACCGGCTGAGCGGAAGTCCAAGCGCAGCAAAAGCCGTAGAGTGGTCCAAAAGTATGCTCGATACCATGGGATTGGATTCTGTCTGGCTTCAACCTTGTATGGTGCCGCATTGGGTGCGCGGCAAGCCGGAGCAGGTGCGCGTGATTGGCTCCAAAAAGAGTTCATCCTTTCCACTTGCTGCGCTCGCGCTCGGTGGCTCGATCGGCGGCAATGTGGAAGCTGAGGTGGTAGAAGTGGATACCTGGGAGCAACTTGAACAACTCGGCGTTGCAGGCAAACTTAAAGGCAAAATCGCGTTTTACAATCGCCCCATGGATGCCACTAAGATACGTACCTTCGAAGCATACGGTGGCTGTGTTGACCAACGCGCAGGGGGCGCTTCGAAAGCTGCCAAATACGGGGCTGTTGCGGTGCTCGTCCGTTCCATGACCCTCCGGCTGGACGATTTCCCACACACAGGTTCCATGCACTACGATTCAGCCTATACGCTTATCCCCGCAGCTGCTATCAGTACGGTCGCAGCCGAAAAACTCAGCCAGATCCTGCGCGAACAAGGCCACGCCAAAGTTTCCATACAATTGAATTGTATGACCTTACCCGATGAGCCTTCCTTTAATGTCATCGGAGAAATACGCGGTACAGAACGACCTAATGACATCATCATAGTAGGCGGACACCTGGACAGCTGGGATATAGGTCAGGGCGCGCACGACGATGGTGCAGGGGTAATGCAAAGTATGGATGTAATTCATATACTCAAAACCCTGGGTTATCGTCCCCGTCATACCATTCGTTGTGTCTTGTTTATGAACGAAGAGAATGGATTACGCGGCGGAAAGGCCTATGCCATGGAAGCCAAACGCAAAGGGGAATTCCCGCTTACCTCCATCGAAACAGATGCCGGAGGTTTTACGCCCCGTGGTTTTGGATTCGAAGGTGAGGAAGCCGTTTTTGCTAATTTTTATCAAAAAGTAGCCGCATTTGAACCACTTTTTGAACCTTATGGATTGAAATTCACCAAAGGCGGCTCTGGCGCAGACATCGGCCCGCTGAAAAGTCAGAAAGGACTATTGAGTGGCTATTCTCCAGATTCTCAACGCTATTTCGATTACCACCATGCCCAAACGGACACCTTCGACAAGGTGAATAAACGCGAATTAGAACTTGGTACGGCAAGTATGGCCGCGCTGATCTATTTGATTGATAAATATGGGCTGTAACCTGCTAAGATAATTTTGTGTCTCGTGTGAAACATTTTTCACTTTGCCCGGAAATCAATTCCGTGCCCATATTATGAGTGAAGCCATCTCAGATGAAACCTTAATCCAACAAACCCAGGCGGGTAACCAGCAGGCTTTTGCCACGCTGGTAACCCGCTATGAGCGATATGCATTCACCCTGGCGTTTCGTGTGGTAAAAAACCGGGAAGACGCGCACGAAGTAACACAGGATGCTTTTTTACGGGCCTTTCGTTACCTGCCTGATTTTCGGGGAGAATCAAAGTTTTCGACCTGGTTGTATAAAATTGTGTACACAACCTCGCTCAATTTTTTGCGCAAAAAAAGCCCGGATATCCAATCACTCGATGACGAAAACCGCCCCATTCAATTGGAAAACGATGGCGTCCCGGATGCTTCCTACGCGATGGAACAGACCGACCGCAACGCCGCGCTTCAAAATGCCATCAACCATCTTTCATCAGGCGATGCAAGCATCATTACCTTGTTCTACCTTTACGAGCACACACTCGAGGAGATCTGCCAAATCACTGAGCTGACCATGACCAATGCTAAAACAAAACTTTGCCGTGCCCGCCAACGCTTAAAGGTGATTGTGGAAAATAGTTTTACCGCAGAACTGGTTTGATCTAACCAATAGAAAAAATGGAAAAAAACTTCAAGCTCACCAACGAGATACTTTGGGATTATGCCGATGGATTCCTGAACGAAGAAGATAAACTGCGCGTGGACGCTTACTTACGGCAAAATTCTGCTAAACAGACCCAGTTAGACGGCATTTTGTCTGAAAAGTGCTCTTTCTCCACTTTGCCTTTGGAGAAGCCCAATGCTGGTTTTACCCAACAGGTAATGACTGCCTGGACGGCTGAGCAGACGGCCAAAAAAGCCCCGGTAAACGTCAAAGCAATAGAACGCGATTGGGTACTGTGGGGAATCGCTGCTGCATTCGGACTGATAATCGTTCTACCGTTTTTACTGTCTCCTTCAGCTGCCCCATCCGACATAACGCTGCAGATTCCGGAACAATATATGCCACAAGTTCAGGTTCCAACGTTTGATTGGGCAGGCTTTATGAATGGCGCATCCCTTCGGAATTTCCTGTTACTTACCTTGACATTTATGGGCTTGAAACTTTTGGACAAATATTTGCAGGTTCGGAATTTGCACCTCTCGGGACATTAAGTAACGATGAAAGACAAGTATTGAAAATGAAAAAAGAAAAAAAGACGCTTTTTATCCACCAGCCTCAATTCAAGGGCGGACCAAAGGAATTAACCAAATTCATTTACTCCAATTTAAAGTACCCCAGAGAAGCCTTTGATGCCGGGGTGGAAGGAACCGTATATATCGAATATGACATTGATTACCAAGGAAATGTAATAGCAACCCGCGTGTTGCAAGGCTTGAGTCACGGCTGCGATGAAGAGGCTTGTCGCGTAGTAAAAATGATGAAATTTGATGTAGAGCGCAATCGCGGTGTACATGTGCTTTTCCATCAAAAAGTGAAGGTGCAGTTCAAAAAACAGAAGCAGGTACCCGTTCAACAACCTGTTGTACAGCAGCAAATGCAGGTAGCTTATACTGTAACGACTCCTACTCCGCCTAAGCCGGAAGAAAAGCCAGCTGAAGTGACTTATAACTATTCGATTCGCCTTTGAGATTAAGAGCTTGTTCGGGAATTGGATTTGGATTTTGACGTTCAACTAATTCCTTACTTTCCTTTCCCGACAATTTCAAAGGTCTGCTCCAGCCGATAGCCATCCCGATCTACCAATGCAAGGATGTGTTTGCCAATCGATGGTTGCAAGGCCATTTGATGAAAGACCGTGGTAGTTCCCAGGTAAACACCATCCAAATGCCAGAAAATCTCTGCACTTCTGGAGCGGTGGGCTACCTGAAAAACTGCGCTACCCAATTTCCCATCCAGATCGATCGGGACATAAATTCGCGTGGGGTGTTTGGGGTAAATGAGTTGCATCGGCGTTTGGTTTTGTGCCGCCTGTGAGCCCTTACAATCTTCCCGAAAGGCTGGAGGGGTCAAATACCCTGGATTTTTCCCTTTAAAATAATATTCTTCAATAGGTGGCAGCACAAACCATGGCCGATGCTGCATCGCGGCAGGCGATTCACAATCGCTGCTCACTTGCCACGTTCCAGTGAGATCTAGATGGAGCAATTGATGAAAAGGACAAGCCGGAGCCCTCAAAGCTGATTTTGGGATCCACACGGTATCCGCCTCACAAATATCCGTGGCGCGAAAACCGCTTTGGCGACATACCGTGACCGGTGTCATGTCATCGTAAGGCGGGTCGAACCAATTCGCTTCCTGGGGTAATTGTCCAAAGATCTCAAACAACACCGGCGCCGCCATTTCAACCCCGATCAAGCCGGGCCTTCCTTCTCCATCGGCATTGCCCACCCACACACCTACCGCATAACGGGGTGTAACACCGGCAGCCCAAGCATCCCGAAATCCAATACTGGTTCCAGTTTTCCAGGCCACTTGCCTGCTTGCGCGAAATAACTCCCACTCTCCTGCACTATTGGGGCGCTCCACTTCGCGCATCGCCTCAAACGTAAACCAGATGCTCCCCGCACTGAGCAATTGAGCATTTTTATCCTCCATGGAGGTCTTTGAAATTGGTTTGTTGACGATTGGTTTATCCATACTTGAAAAACTTGGAGGACGAAAATCATCGGGGGCATAACGACCGCTTCGATCGTAAAAACTGCCCAGGCGCCGGGCCATACAAGCGTAAGTATTGGTGATGTCGATCAAATTGGCTTCAGCCCCTCCAAGAATGAGCGAAAGACCATAATGGGACGGCGGCTTGTTCAGCGTAGTCAGCCCAAGTCGCTGAAGGCCAAAATGAAATTTTTCCAACCCGTATTGCTGCAATAGCAATACGAATGGCACATTCAGGGAACGAATCAGCGCACGCCGGGCCGGGACTGCTCCATCATAGGTTTCGTAATAATTTTCCGGGTGATATTCGCCAAGTTGGGTCGGAACATCTTGCAGGAGGCTATTGGGCAGAATCTCACCGCTCTCCAAAGCAAGGGCGTACAGATACGGCTTTAGAATACTGCCCGTGCTCCGCGGTGCGGTGAGAATATCTACTGATTCGCCGTGTTCTTTACCCGAACCGACCACATTCCCGACATAAGCCAGTACTTCTCCTGTAGCTACATCGAGTATGATGGCAGCAAGGTTATGGATGTCGTTTCCGCGGTATATTTCCTGCCGCCGGGCCAGAATTTCTGTGACTCGTTCCTGCAGGTTTTTATCCAGAGAACTATGGTGGCGGAAGGTGTCACTTCCGCCCCCGGAGATCACAAGCCTATCAAGCAGATGCGGGGCAAGTTGCGGGAGCGGGAGGGGTTGTTCTGGCAGGGGTTCTTCTTTTGAATATTCGCATTCAGTAGCACTCAACAAACCTTTTTCCAACATCTTTTGAAGCAATCGGTTTCTTTTTTCAAGCAAAACATTACGGTTTCTACCTGGATGTATGAGCGCGGGGCTGTTCGGCAAAACTGCCAGGGTAGCAGCCTCCGCCCAGGTGAGCAAGCCGGGGCGTTTGCCATAATAACGCCAGGATGCGGCTTCTAATCCTACAATATTTCCACCAAAAGGCGCATTGGATGCATACAGGCAAAGAATTTCTTTTTTTGAGCAGGTCAGTTCAAGTCGTGTGGATAGAAACGCTTCCACGATCTTTTCAAAAATCGTACGGGAGGGATTGTCCCGAGCGAGCCGAATCACCTGCATCGTAATCGTACTGCCTCCGCTCACCACACGGCCATTTTTCAAATTCAGCCACAAAGCCCGAGCCAGGCTAAATGGATCTACACCAGGGTGATACCAGAATCGCTCGTCTTCAAAGGCCACTACACATTGCTGGTATTTAATTGGCAATGAATCATTTGTAGGAAAACGCCATTGCCCATCCTCGGCGATCCTTGCGCCCAGCAGCTCTCCTTTCCTGTCTTCCAGCACCACACTGAGTGGCTTTTGAAACAAGGGGCGGGGCAGGCAAAAAAGCCATAGCAACAAGAGCAAGAGCAGTCCTATGGTAGTTTTCGGATGCTTTTGAGCAACCCTTTTAAGGTGTTGACAGAATCGAATCAGTATATTTTTGAACGTGACTTTCAATCAGGAAAATTTTGCCCCAAATGTAGGAAAGACCGTGGAAGCCGAACATAGCTTTAAGTCTGGGAAGGATTAATAGTTATAAAAAAGCGGTGGCACAACTATACGCTGTGCCACCGCTGGATCTTGTTCAAGACCAAATAGATTTCAAACTGTTATTCTCTGCGCAGCGACACTGGCATAGAATCATCATAATCGCCTGTAAGCACTGGCGTCTGCACACCGGCCGTATATTCACGAACCCTGCTATACACATAGTTGTACAGTTCTTTGATATTCACGATATAATCACCGTTGGCATCGGCCGCACCTTTCATACCACGCAGCAAATAATAGGTAAACACGCCCTGCCGTAGGCCATGGTCTTCCAATGAAAGTTCCTCAGGCTTGGAAGACATCAACAAGGCAATGCCACCATCCGTTTCTTCAAACGCCTGATAAAAGTGCTGAAGTGATACCGGGGCCGGTCCTTTGTTAACCAAAGCGCCGCTATAGTCGAGCGTACCGCTGTGGCACGCGTCTGCAATACAAAGTTTGTGCTTGGCCTTGCTTTCCTTAAAGATCTGGCGAATTTCGTCGTGACGGAGTTTGTTGTTGAATCCGTCAAAATCAACCGGAAGGAAACACCCTTCCAAGCCGTGACCGCTGAAATAAAACATCACTACATCGTTTTCATCCGCTTTCAAAAACAATCTACGCATGCTGTTAAGAATGTTTTCGCGGGTAGCTGCTTCGTCTACCAGGATCTCTATCTGGTCGTCAGGCAATGCGCCACCTTCGGGGCTTTTGAGGTGGGAGTAGAACCGGAATGCATCATCGTCCGTGAATTTGAGGGAAGGCATAGAAGTATATTTACCAACGCCAACCACTACAGCCCAGATTTTCACTCCACGGTTTTGATCAGTACGCACAGGCTCGTTGGGTACACTTTCATCAGAGTCTAACTCTTTAATCGGAGCGCCATTCACCCAAACGGCGCCATAAACGCGACCTGTAGCAAAATACATCACACCTTCGCCATAGGGCGCGTTGTTGGACCATTCGCCTTCATAGCGATCGCCGTTGGCATAATAGCACACGCCACGTCCACTGGGGTAGCCCTCTTTGAAGTCTCCCATCCACAGGGAGCCATCAGGATAATCGTAGTAGCCCTGACCATTGCGACAGTAAGATTTACCACAGTTGCGAAGGCCAGCTATGTCGGGCTTGGCAGGTTTTGGCTTAACCGTACTGGTGGGAGTTGCTGCGGACGGATTGCTGCTTTCATTCGCAATCGTGGAAGTTTCATCGCGGGATGGCGCACCAGCTTGTCTGTCCACAAATTTGCTCTGGTTCCAGGTACCACTCTTTTGAACGCCATCTGCGCCAACAAGGGTGCCTGTACCCTGTTTTTTACTTTTTTTCCAGGCTCCCGTGTAGTATGAACCGTCGGCATATACCATAGTACCCAGACCATCAAACTCTCCGTTGACAAAAGAGCCTTCATAGTGTTCTTTGGTCTTGAAAAAGTATTTACCTGTACCATTGGGGAAGTCATTGTACCATTGGCCAACGTACTTATCGCCGTTGACGTAAGTGACGGTACCCTCAACACCATGTTTTTTGCCATAATTGAACGGCCCTTCATACACACTTCCATCAGGGTAGATCATTTTGCCTTTACCTTGGCGGAGGGCATTTTGGAATTGTCCGGTATACTTCGATGTGGCAGAATACCTATAAGTACCCGAACCATTTTGACAATTTCCGCTAATGCATTGTGCATCAATAATTTGAACGTTAGAGGCCAGCAGTATAGCCAGCACGAACAGGCGAGAAAAGAGATTAAGCCCCTTCATGTTTTATGGATTTTAAATTTTACGCAAAAAAGCGAGTAAATGAAAGGTACAAGCAGCTGTGGTTTTAAAATGATTAAATACGCTCCCAAGAACGGGCTCAAACATCGGTTAAATTTTCGATACAACAAACATTAGAGGTAAATAAAAATCGATGCAAGAACACTATGATCAGAACAAATATTGTGCCACCAGTATTTAAATTATTTAAAATTCGTATTTTTACGCCCCCCTCTTAGTATCAATATCATGATTTTCAATTACTTGTAAATTTTTTAAAACCATGTTAAAAAGTCTTTTTTTCGGTATTTCAGCAGCCGTACTTTTTACTGCCTGCGCTCAAAAATCTTCGTCCCCGGCCAATTCAAACACCGCGAATGACGGAAAAAACTTCGGCACCCTCGTCACAGCTGATAAGGCCGTAGCCTATGACATGATGTTGGCCAAAATGGGCAATAAAGATTCCATGTCCATGAAAGTTGTAGGCAAAGTAAAAGAAGTCTGTCAGAAAAAAGGCTGTTGGATGACTCTGGTATCTGATAAGCCTGGTTACCCTGAAACGCGTGTAACGTTCAAAGATTACGCCTTTTTCATGCCAAAGGACCTCTCTGGCAAGCGTGTTGTTGTGGATGGCTTTGCAAGGGTGGAAACTACTTCTGTTGAAGTATTACGCCACTATGCTGAAGACGCTAAAAAATCACCTGCAGAGATCGCAGCCATTACGCAGCCAAAACGGGAGGTATCGTTTGAAGCTGCCGGCGTTTTAATTTTGGATTAAACGCTTCGTCTTCTTGTTTTTTTGAAGGAAAATCAAACAGGAGAACCACACTAAAAAAACGGCAGAATGCAATAGATGCATCCTGCCGTTAGTGTTTTTGGTTAGGTATACCAGTCGTTTTAGCGCACTACAATCAGCTTTTCTGCGGTCACAGCATCGCCAGCCTGAATGCGGACGAAGTAGAAACCAGCAGGCAATTGGCTGGTGGTCAAAGAGAAAGTCAACTGACCTGCAGCAGCTTTTTCATTCACTTGTTGGCCATAGTATCGGCCGTCCAGACCAAAGATGTCTACCTGAAGATCCACCGAAGCAAGCAGGTTGATCTCAAGGGTAGCCTGATCACTGGTCATCGTTGGATACAACTTAATGTCGCTGGCATAGTTGGCAATGTCTTTCGTGCCCACCGAACCTGCGAAACAATCGTTGTGTAAGGTCAGGTATTTTGCCCAACCACAGGTCCAGTCAGAAGCAGTACCATTGATTCCTGCGAATGCACCAATGTAATCTACTTTATCAAAGAAAGGCTTGTTGATACGAGCAGTCGTAAAGGCAGCTGCACCAGCTACCGGCGAGCCAAAAGCAGGTTGTGCATTCGGAGCGTCCAGCGTAAATGGATCTTTCAACTTAGCCGCTGCATTGGTGAGCAGGCTATCATTTTTGAATGCCGGGGTAGAGAACCAGGTATTGATATTAAAGCCATTGGTAGCATTGCTAAGCAACAGATCGGTCTCTCCTGCAAAAATGGTGTTTTTAACTTCCAAAAGTCCGTTCGTAGCATTCGCAGCGGCAGCATTTCCGTCAATATAAAGGCCAACCGGGTAGTTGCCGATCAACAGACTGTTGAAAAGACCCAGTTCCGTGTTCCTGCGCAAGTGTGCCGCACGCTTAAAGTTAGCATTTGGCGTACCGGATGGCCCAACGATGGTTACGTTCGAGAAAGAAGGCGCTGTCTTAGGTGTGGTAGCATCTCCGGCAGCATTGTTATCAGACTCTAAGCCATTCGAACCGCTGACATCCGCAACCTGTGGGTCACGTACAGATAATGCATACTGGATATTACCAGCAAATCCGTTGTCTGTGTCAAAATCATCATCCAAACCACGGTATGCGATCAGGTGCTTGGCATTAACCGTACCACCAAACCACTCGTATGAATCATCTCCAGAATAAGAAACCTGAACATAATCAATGGTCGTACCAGAACCAACAGCACCCATAGTAAGGCCGTTGATCTCATTGTTTGGCTGAAAAGCAATACCAGGATATTCAATGCGAACATAGCGAAGAATACCTGAATTGTCGTCATTTACAGCACCACCCGGTTGGTCGCCGCCGCCATAAAGACCTTTCACTGGGTCAATACCACCTTCGATCAGGCCAAGACCAGCAGTACCACTGTACACCTGGTTGGTTTGTGCTTTACCCAGGATAATCAGACCACCCCATGAACCGTAGGTTGGAACCGGGTCATTGGTAGTGAATAGAATAGGGTCAGTAACCGTTCCGTCAGCGATAATTTTCGCACAACGGGTAATAATAAGCGCTCCTTTTGAACCCTTGTCCCCTCTGATCACCGTGCCTGGCTGAATCGTAAGCGTAGCGCAATTGGTCACATAAATAAAGCCTTGCAAAGTGTATTCATTGTCAGCAGTCCAAGTTGTATTCGTCGTGATATCAGTAGATATGGTAACTTGGTGTGGGGTTGGTGCAGGGATACAACCAGTGTCATTCCATTTCACCCATGGGCAAGTCCAGTCGCCAGTTGGGCCAAAAGCACCAGCATAACTAACCGGGGTAAAGAATGGATCTTGAATACGTGGGTTGGAGGAGAAACTAGCTCCGGTTAATACTGGTGACCCTGGTGCTGGACGTGGGTTAGGCAGATTGAGGTTGAAAGGATTCACCAGTTGTGCATCAGCGCTGTTCGTGCTTACGCTAATCTGATTAGCAGCTGCCCAGGCTGCGATATCAAATATAGGTACATTGGTACTCAACGGAGTAGCCATACCATTGAAGAAAGAGTTTTTCACGATTAGTTTTCCTGTTTGAGCATTTAATGCACAGGAATCACCATCTATCAAAAGACCTACCGGGTATGC
>CANJPT010000089.1 GCA_947476195.1 Lewinellaceae bacterium
CACTGCTTTCACCTTTAGAAAGGGCTCAAAAAGAACGTCAAAACTTGGGTAATAAGAAAGATCACCACTGGTTACAAACTCGCACTTGGAAAGTTCTGTGCCGTTTTGGGCTGCCCGCACCTGCACGGTAAGCTGGTGTTTTTTTTCATCGTAGGCCGCCACTCCGGTCAGATATTGTACGCCGGCATTCGGCGTGTATTCTTCATTGGGGGTTTGGATACTAGCCAATGCCAGAAAACCGCCCCAAAGGTACCCCGTCTGTTTTGGAAGTGTTTTAGTGCGCACCTTCACCCAGGGCAGTTTGACTCCCCGCAGCGAAAGTGAATCGGTGCTGACACTTATAATTTCAACTGGAGTAGCAATGGCCAGTTTAGTGATCACATTGGACTGGGTATTGGATTTTTCGCGCAGATTGGCATCCGAAACCAGCGTAAAATATTGACTTCCGACAACAAATCCTTCCAGAGTACCATCAGCATGCATCCAGCTGTCGGGGTTTGATTCTTGCGCAAAAAGGAAGCTGGAGGCCAGAAGGGCTAAGGTGGTAAAAAGTAATTTTTGCATGGTGCTTAAGTGTTCGATTGAATTTTGGTTGCAAAAATACGGAGTTAGTAGATTACCTTTTTCTTGCTTTTGCGTTGCCGCAATTCCATGTACTGTAAAACGGCATCTTTCGATGTCAACCAGTTTCGACCTTCTTTGAAAGCATCTATTTTCCCTTGCCGCGCCAGCAGGCTGATGTATTCCTGGCCATATGGAAAATCAGTCTCGCTGACTATGTCGGTAATGGATTGATAATCCTCATAACGATTGGTCAAATTGCTCAGATAGATGTCCAGAGAATACGCATTGATTTAGTTTCAGGAAAACCTAGTGCAACAAAAAGCCAATTTTCTCACTTCCTTTGTGGGCAATCAATTTACAACAGCATGAACGGTCGTATTTCTACCATTTTACTCTTTTTTCTCCAGTTTTTACTCCCAAAAGTGGGGGTCACTCAATGCGATCCTTTCTTTCCGAAAGCTTTGAGCCTTCGTACTGCAAATTATGATATTCATGTGACACTCGATGATGGCAGCAAAACCATTGACGCCACTCAAACCATCCGATTCACCAACCAGTCACCCGTGCCGATCCAACAACTGCGGCTCTACATGTATCTCAATGCGTTTAAAAACACCGAATCCTCTTTTTTGAAGGGTGCGAGCAACATTTTTGGGCAATCTTATACCGACAGAACACAAAAGGAATGGGGTTGGATCAATATTGAAAAATTTGAACGGGAAGGCGGAGCGGATCTAAGCAAGCATATTCAGTACATACAATTAGATGACGAAAACAAATCTGACCAATCGGTACTGGAAGTGACCCTTGACAAGCTCATTTTACCCGGGGAGACTGCTGTTTTTCAACTGAACTGGCGCGCCCAAATGCCCAAAACCATTGCCCGTGCCGGTTACAGCAAAGATTTTTATCTGTTCTGCCACTGGTTTCCTCAATTAGGGGTCTTCGAGCAAAATAAGTCCGGGCAATGGGACTGGAACTGTCACCAGTTTTTTCGGTCCACCGAATTTTATGCAGATTTTGGGGTTTATGATGTCCATATCACTGCTGATAACAAGTTTACCATGGGTGCATCGGGGTGTTTGGTGGATGAAAAAGAAAATGGCAATGGGACCACCACCCGACACTATCATGTAGAAGATGTGATCGATTTCGCCTGGTCCGTATATCCGCGATTCACCGTTCAGGAAGATCGTTGGAAGGATGTTCAAATCAGGTTGATGATTGCACCGGAACATGCCAATTTAGGGCCACGCTACCTTAATGCGCTTAAATATGCCCTCGAATATCTGGACAAACATGTTGGGAAATACCCCTACCCTACCATTACGGTAGTAGATCCGCCATTTCACGGACTGCGCTCCGGCCTGATGGAATACCCGACTTTAATTACGGTCGGCACCTTCTACGGGATGCCCTCCAATATTCGCATCACGGAATCGCTTGTCGTACATGAGTTTGTGCATCAATACTTTATGGGTATGGTTGCCTCCAACGAAAAAGAAGAAGCCTGGCTGGATGAAGGCTTTGTCACCTATTTTGAAGACCGGATCATAGATGCACAATTTGGCGAAAAACAGTCCCTGGTGGATATCTTTGGCTATCGTTTTGACAACCGTGAGCTCACCCGATTGGAATACACGACTATGTCGAATCCCCGGGAAGGCACCGTAGCGCGGCCAGGCTGGTATTTTTCCGATTCCAATCATAAGTCTTTGATTTACAGCAAAACAGCCACGACATTACGAACGGTTCAGGAACTCGTTGGGATCGAAAAAATGGACCAAATCATCCACACCTATTTTGAAAAATGGAAATTCAGGCATCCAAAAGGTGCAGATTTCATGGCCGTTTTGAAAGCCGGGTTAAGTACAGAAAGAGATACCCTTTTTGCAAACCAGGTTTATCATTTGTTTGAAACAGGCATATACCACGCGATGGTGCTTGATTATGCGGTCAGCCATATTACCAATGAAATCATACCAGGTCCGCAGGGTATTTTCGGAAACAATGCTGCCACATTTACCTATCAAAGTGGGCGTAGCACATCGTCAATTCTTTCGAAGGTAGAGGTACAACGTAAAGGCGACTGGGTTTTCCCTGTGGAGCTCTTGGTTACCTTTGAAGATGGAACTACCCGGACTTTACATTGGTCGGGCGAAGAAGGATTAAAGATTTTTGAGTTTTCTGGAGGTTCAAAAGTAAAATCTGCACAGATTGACCCACAACAGAAAATCGGACTGGATTTGGATATAAACAATAATAGCCTGACCCTACAACCCAATGAAACCCCGCTTTGGAAATACGCAATAAAGACACTCTTTTGGATCCAAAACCTAATGCAATCAATCAGTTTCTTAGCTTAAACCTGAATATGAGTAAGCTTTTTTCAGATAGTTTTTGGAGTGGCGTTCGACAATGGCGGGCAACTGCGGTTGTCTACTTTTTCCAATTGTGCCTGACCGTAACTTTGGGAATGCAGGTGTTTGGTGTATTGAAGGCTTCAATGGGCCATTCAATGGAAATCAACAAACTGCTCGCCGACTATGATCATACCGTAATATCCGATTTTTTAAAAGTACACGGAGCTTCTATAACTCCCTTAATAGGGCAATTGCGCTGGCTATTGCTCGCCTGGCTGGTTTTTTCGGTATTCATCAATGCCGGCCTGCTGTTTTGTGCCTCCTCCGAGCCCGGGTCAGCCCAAAAACCTGTCCGGGCCTTTTGGCAAGGCGGAGCCGAATATTTTTTTCCTTTTTTGAAGATCAGCCTGGTATTTCTGCTGCTGGCCTTGGTATGGACTGCTATGATTTTGGTGCCCATTGCCATATTCCTGGAATCTTCACTTGAATATTTTTCCTCGGAACAATACACAGTTTGGACCGTGCTTAGCTTAGTCGTAATTTACCTGATTGGGTTGGCTGTCCTGTTCCTGTGGTCTGTGATCAGCCGTCTCCTTAAAATTAACTCCGGAGCATCTGTAACCAGCTCAATTCAAAATGGCTGGAAAGTCTGGACGAAGAACAAGCGTGGGTTTTCAGGCCTTTTAACAGGTTTTTTGGGATTACAATTGGCGCTTTTAGCCGTTTATTGGCAAATGGACGCATTCACAGGCATGACTTCTCCAAGCATGATTCTCATACTTTTTGTGGTGCAGCAAACCTTTGTATTTTGTAGGATACAGCTCAGGCAGATGATGTATGCGGGTTTTAACCGACTCACTTCTGCTAAGTTCCCAAAGCACTAACCTTGATCTTCACGCGCCAACCACTTCCAATCCGCATAAAAATTACCAAAAGGAATAAACGAGACCAGGAGTAAAAGTCGCGTTTTAGCCCAATCCCACTGGATTGCCCGCTTGGTCAGAAAGACCAGGATCACATATACCACAAACAATCCCCCATGTATTGAACCTACCGTGCGCACGGCCTGAGGCTGTTCAAAAAAATATTTGAGCGGCATGGCTATAAACAGCAAAATCAGAAAAGAAATACCTTCAATGAAAGCGATAAGCCGTAAACGGCCCAGGGTGGTAGAAAGAAATTTTTGCATCGTCAGAGTTGGATTTGAATTAGAAAGCTGGTAAAACACGCTATTTAAATACGCTGAAAAGAGCGCAGTAACCTAATTGATTTTGGTGCCTACACACTTGATTAACCCAGTATCAGTTATCAATTGTAGTACTTATTTGAATGTTATTTCGCACAGATTTTACGCCGATTTATCACACAGATTTCACAAAGATTTGAAGCAGAATTCTGTGTGAAATCTGTGCGATAAATCTGCGTAAAATCTGCGCAAAACCGCTTTGATGGATATTCAACCCGATAAACGCCGCATCAACAATTCCATCGGGCCTTCATTGAAGCGCTTTTTCCAGAAAAAACTAAACACGGAAGCACCCAAAAACCAGGCAACAGAAAACGACAGGATATAGGCCGCTGTAGCTTTGCCGCCGTTTGGATTGAGCGGCAGATCATAAGGCTGCCCTGTCAGCATTGACAGCCAGGAGAAAGAAGGCAGCAAGGTGCATGTAGCCGCCATAAAAATGCAAAATATCCCCTGTCCACCAGGGGTAAACCAACAAACCAAGCCCAAACAAAAACCAGGAACGATTTAAGACGATGCGTTTAAGCCGTTTTTGTTCTTCCGGAGTAGCTTCCGGACGAAACGTAAGCAGCGACACGCCCATACCCGCCAAAATCACAAAAGCCGCACTTGAATTGCCCGTAAACAGATTCAGGAATCGGCTCATCGGGGACGGATCGGTGAAATTCCCGAAGGTAATGTTGAAGTTCACTACGAACATTCCAAAGATGGCCCAGGCGCGGGCCAGGTCGAAACCGGGGATTCGGGATTGCATGGTTTTTTTACAACATATTAAATTATTCCCCGGCCCTCAACAAACGACTGGCCAACTTCCGGGCCTCCTGTTTAGGACTTCTCCACCACTGAGCCGATAACACTGGCACAAAGGCGACCCCCTGCTGGCTGAAATATTGACCAAGTTTTTCTTCCCATTCGTAGCTCGGGAGCGTAGTTGCTGCCAGAACGCCATCGAAAGCCAGCACGCTACTTTGCTCTCCAGCTTTGCCTTGAATGAACAAGGGGACCCGAACGCCTGCTGCCATGGCAGAACGCTTCATCTGGCTCTGTTCAAAATACGGGCGCAGCGCCAATTCAACCTCTTCACCAAAGACCGTCGGCTCGAAGAAAGAATCTTCGTAATCGAGCAGTTTTTTCATTTTGTTCAGTTGTTCCTCGGCAGCATCACACTCCCCACGTTGTAGGAAATCGGCAAAGGTTACCAAGTGCGAAAGGATACAGGTACCAATAAATCCCTTGTCAGCAGCCAACACTGAGTGTAGCCCTTCCGGAATGCTGTGGGCAATGTAGAATTTCTGGGTAGCGCGGGTAAGTACGACGTGCAACTGGTTGAAGCCCAACTGGCTGTTCCAGAAATGCAGGTGACGGGTTAGCGTACCATGGGCATCAATAGTTCCGTGTGTGAGGGAAAGCAGCAATACATCCACGTGCTGGCCCTGTAATTCAGCAAATTGGTACACGCCCAAACCGTTGAGGTACAACTGCTGGATCTTTTCCCAGCCAGCCATTTTCTTTTGACGGATTCGAAGTAACTGTGCCGCAATGAGGTCGCGTTGCTGGACGGTAGCACAAGCGATACCGACAACCGGGTACATATTCGTGGGCGTAGGTTCTATGAGGTTCAGCCAGTCAATGACTTGACGGGCCTCGGCATCATTAATGCCGGCAGACTCGTCGTAACGGCCTTCTACATTTACCACAACAGTAGAATCCAAAGCAGAACGCCCGGACGGGGTGCGCTTGAATGGTGTACCAAAAGCAATTTTATTGAAACGAATCCAGCCCTCAGGAGTATCCTGGTGTTGGTAAATCAGGTGCTCCGTTGCTGCACCAATGCCTTTGCAAAATTCCAGAATATCATCTTCTGCAAATGGGGTCATGTCCTGACGTGCATCACCAAAAACCACGAGGTGTTTGGCCATATCAAATAAGTGGTAGCACTCCTGCTTTGGTATGTTATGAGCCTCATCTATGAGCACAATATCGAACTTCATATTAGACAATTGCACCACATAAAGAGCTACTTCAGGAGTAGTAAGCAGTACCGGAAGGGTCTCCGTCAGTGGAAAAATATGTTTATTGAAGAGTTCTTCGACCTTGAGTTCTGCAGAAAGCTTACGATTGTCTTTACCAAACCAGTTTTTATATTCTGTTGAAAATGAGGATTTCAATCCCTTCAGTGCAGCATTTTTACGATTCTGCCACAGCGTACTGATCTGCGCAGGGAGCATTTGACGCAGTTCGCGGCCATAGATGCTTATATTGCTCAGTGCGTCTTCATCCCATTGGAAATCAGGGCGGAATTCCTTCTGCAACAATAGATGGAGGTACCAACTTTCAAACGCTGCTTGCCAGTTCTGAGGTTTGACCTTACATAGGATACGCACCGTTTTTTGCGCAGCTGGTTGCAGCGAGAGCCAGTGTTTTTGCCAGATGTAAAAATCGTCAAAGTCACGCAGGTAAAACTGGGTGTCCTCCAGGCGTGCAATGATATCTTCTAAAAACTCCTGTCGTTTGGGTACTGTGAGCATCTCGTGCTTAAGCGCATCCTGATAGAGCCCTGAGCTGTTGAACTCTTCCAAATACAGGTCAAGTGCTGTTTCAAGGTCAAGGATCTGCTCCTTGAAATCAAGTTCTGAGTGAATACTTTTGGCGTTCAGTCGCCGCACATCCTCCCGTACTATAGAGGGAACACGACGGCGCCATATTTTCAGTGCAGCGTCAAAATCTTTGGTCAACTCGCTGATCTTACGGATGTTTCGATTATCAAAGCTGGCCGGAATATCAAATTCAAAATAGCGCCGTAAACTATAAGCCTGACGCATTTCATCAAAAACGCCACCAATACGTCCTTTCGCAGCCACCAATTCCTTGTACTTGTCAGAGAATACGCCATATAGTTTTTCTCCGCTTGAAACCGGCTTTTCAAAGTTGGGGCCAAAACGAATGACACCGTCTTCAAGGCCGTTCTGGATGCGTTTTATATAGAGCGCAAGGTCGTTGTAGTATTGTTCAAAATGATCGTGCAGGCTTTCATCATAGTCGTTCGTCTGGCCAATATATCGGTGGTGCAGCGCGGTGGCTTTTACGAGCAGCGATCGTACCTGAACTTCCGTCCAGGCGCGGCCTTTGTCCTTTTCATAATTATTGAAAACATTGTGGTTGAGGCGATTGAGCGGGTGATGAAGCGTCGGGAAACGGCGAAATAACGGCTCAGAGACATAGATTGCTGCAGCAATTTGATCGTATTCACTCACGCTAAAGGTAAAATCTAACGGGTTGAGCTGGCTTAGTAAAAGCTCCTTTCCTTCGGTACGGTTGGCACGCAAAAAACGTCCCACGGTTTCTGTAAAACTTAATTCACCAAAAAACGGAAGGTGAATATCGCCCCAAGCCTGATCCAGCTTCCCTTGTTCCCTTTGGGTTATATTTAATACGGTATTAAAAAGTTCTGGATTGTAGGTGGCTTTATTTTTTGAATCCGCAGTCATTCGGAGCATATCAGCCAGCATCAGTTTGTCCCCTTCCATATCACGTACTACAAAGGAGAGTTCACCGATCCCTTTTTCGAGCATAAATTTCTGTGCCCGCCGCAATGCGTTGATACTTTTAGACACCACGAGGCACTTTTTCCCATTAGAAAGGGCGTTCATAACAATAGCCGAGATCAGGTACGTTTTGCCGGAGCCAGAGGAGCCTTCTACTACAGTAAGGGCATTGCGTTGCACTGCACTTATGACGGAGCGCTGTGAAGGATCAAGTGGCAATAGGGTAAAACTATGTGCCCAACTGGACTCGTCGTCAGGAAGATCCGGTGCTACGAACAGCGGCTGAGTCATCTGCGTTCGAGGCAAAGAGGGGAATATACCTGCCACTGCTGACCACAACAATCGGCCCGAACTCCTTTCACCTTCCCAGCGCTTAAACGGCTGAATACTTAAGGGCAAACCATCTTCAACAAGGTCGAGACGTTGCCGTACAGCCTCGCAAAGTTCTGCAAATGCAGTTACCTGCAGGCGTTTGCCATCTGCTATTAACTGTGCGGTTTTTGAAAAATCCGAATCGTATAGTGCATCGAGTAAGTGAAAAAATGGAAAATTTGGCTGAACGGTATGGATATCGTTGCGCTGTATTTGCCAATTATCAGCGTTCTGCTGACTGGGTTCGAGTGCAATTTGCCACACAAACAGGGGCGCAGCGACCTCTTGGCCACCTAATTTTGCAATCAAAAACGGGTAGCCGATAGCAAGATTTTTGGTGCCAAATACCTTTTCTCGGTTGCGCGCTTCAAAATAGAAGTGGTTGATCCAATCACCAGCAGGAGGATTGGCCTGCAAAGGAAAGTCAAAAGTGCGGTTGTTGAGCAATTCATGCACTACCCGTATAGCAAGGTCGTCGCTAAGGGCGCATAGATCGGCACGCATCGGGGGGGCAGGCTGGGCGTTGAGCCATTCAAGAGCTGCCCCGGAGTATGCGGATGAGGTAATTGAAGCAGTTGGGATTGTAGTTTCTGGCATAGGAAATGGTCGGTGAGTGCGCAAAAGAACACATTTTGCTCAAAATGAGACGTGTTTAGTTTTTGAAGAAGATTTTCTGAAGAAGCCCTTTTTAAAAAAATGTCACTTCTACACGAGTACTAACTTCCACTTGTTACTTTCGCCAAATAAAATTTTCAAGTTTAACCTTTATCAATTATCCAACATCATGGAAAAAAGAACGTTTTTAAAAACCGGCCTTTTTTTGGGCATCGCCGCCGCCACTACTTCCTTTTTGGATGCCTGCAAATCAACCAACAATATAACGGGTACTCCCCCAACTTCAACCCTTCCCCCGCCAAAAGTACGCCGTACGGAAGCTTTTACACTGCCCGCCCTGGGCTATAAAGTAGAAGCCTTGGAGCCTCATATCGATAAAATGACGATGGAGATCCACCATGATAAACACCACAACGCCTACGTTACCAACCTTAACGACGCAGTAAAAGATACGGTATATGTCGACTACGAACTCGAAGATATAATAAAACGTATCACGACTTCTGACACGGATAAAAAGATTCGAAATAACGCAGGAGGACACTGGAACCACTCGTTTTTCTGGCAAACCATCGCACCAGGTGGCGGAACTGAGCCTACCGGAGATCTGGCGGCAGCTATCACCATGGCTTTTGGTTCTCAAGAGAAATTTAAGGAGCAATTTACGGCGGCATCCAAAAGCGTTTTTGGTTCAGGTTGGGCATGGTTGTGTGTTGGGAAAGATAAAAAATTATTCATCAGCAGTACCCCCAACCAAGATAATCCCTTGATGCTCAATATTACGAAACAACTCGGCACTCCGATTCTTGGCCTTGATGTTTGGGAACATGCCTATTACCTGAAGTACCAGAACAAACGGCCTGACTACATCACCGCTTTTTACAATCTCATCAATTGGAAACTGGTTGCTGAGCGTTACAATAAATTGATGTTTTAAGGAATTGAGTCATTTGGGGTCATTGGGGCACCAGAAGTCATTTGGGGCCCTTTCCGAATAGGCATTAATGACTCAATGACCCCAAATGACCCAATGACCCCAAATGACCCAATGACCCCAAATGACCCCAAATGACCCAAATGACCCAAATGACCAAATGACCAAATGACCCCAAATGACCCAATGACCCCAAATGACCCAATGACCCCAAATGACCCAATGACCCCAAATGACCCAAATGACCCCAAATGACCCAAATGACCCAATGACCCAATGACCCCAAATGACCCAAATGACCCAAATGACCCCAAATGACCCCAAATGACCCAATGACCCCAAATGACCCAAATGACCCCAAATGAGCCAATGACCCCAAATGACCCAAAATGACCCAAATGACCAAATGACCCAAATGACCTCAAATGACCCAATGACCCCAAATGACCCTATTGACGATTCGCTTTCCAAATCCCCCAGGCGATCAATCCGACAAATATTCCAAGTCCTGTAAACAGTGCTACAAAACTGATACGGTCTTTAAATACCGCGAGAAAAACAATGCCTGCCAACGCAATGGTTGGCACTTCATTAAGTGCTCGATAATATAAGTGTGCATGAGTGGAAGTGCCTGCCTCCAAATGGCGAATATGACTTTGGAGCCAATATGTATAGCCCGTTAACAGCAACACAAAAGCAAGTTTGAACTGCATCCAGCCCTGTTGGAGCCACACTGGTTGAATACAAAGTAGCAGCACACCAAATGACCAAGTGATGACCACTGCCGGGCGCAATATAATTTTATACGCTTTCCACTCCATTGTCACGAACTGCGCTGCCAGTATTTCCCGCTCCGGAGATGCTTTTTCATTGGCCATAGCATGATAGACCATTATCCGGACGAGGTAAAACATACCGGCCATCCAGGAAGCCATGCCGATGAGGTGAATTGCTTTTGCAAAGCTGTACCAAGTGGCTATATCCATAAATTTATCAATTTTGGGCCAAGGTACTACGTTCCTAAAAATTTATGTCTCAGCCGGATCTAAAGGAGAACGGATGAAATGCGGTACAAAGGCCACTTTCTCAACCCTTAGGGGCACGGACGAAATAACGCTTATGGATAGCTGAACAATATTGTTTTAATCCTTGACCTTGCCTATGATTCGTTTTAACCCAACTTGTTTTACTGGTTGGAGTACAAGCGGCGCTTCCTCCATTTCTACTGAATCAGAATCGAGGCCAAACCAATTTTTCGGTGATGAAACCCAACCTTTAACCGTCAGATAAATAGATAGAATGAGCTGTTCCCCCCATGGAAGCTCGTTTTCGTTTGACAAAAATTCTTCAATAATAACAAACCGGAAGTCACCGGTCGGGTATTTACTATCGGTCGAATGGTAGCGAGAATAAATAGTAAGTTCCTCGTTTTCAACAAGTTCCTGAACCACTTTGTTCATAAACACATTCATGCGCTGCTGCACCCGGAAGCCAAGCCGGAAATTCACTTTATATACATCGTCAGATGCGATCGTATTTACTTCGTACTCCATGGTGAAAGGTTCATCCGTAGTGTTTATATGGACAAACCAGTAGACATCGGCACGCTTGGGTTGCGTCTGAAGGATGGAATAGAGGACTTTTTCCTCCACTTTCTGAGGATGTTTGGTGCCAGTTAGGAAAACAAGATTGGTGGCATATTTTGGCACATCCTCATCATTGCTCAGGGTAATCAGTTGATCAAGATAATCTTTGATCCACCGTTCATCAGAATAAAGCTGCCGAATACGTCTGGCCCGCACCCATAAATACATGGTACCAAAAAGTAAGGACGCCATGATAACCGTGACGTAGCCACCTTCCAGGAATTTAGAAGCGTTCGCAATCAGGAATACCCCTTCCAACAGTACATAAAACAAAAGCATGCCCCAAATCCAAAAAGCATTGACCCGTTTGATCACCAACCAATTTGAAAGCAAAATAGTGGTGCAAAGCATGGCTAATACAATCGCAAGTCCATAGGCGTGTTCCATATTAGAACTTCGCTCAAAAAATAACACGACAGCTATACAGCCTATCCATAAGAAACCATTAACCGCAGGTATGTAAATTTGTCCTTTCATGTTGGTAGGGAATTTCACCGTCATTTTTGGTAAAAAGCCCAATCGGATAGCTTCTGAGGCAAGCGTAAAGGAGCCAGAAATCAAAGCCTGACTCGCGATGATTGCCGCTAAAGTGGCGATGATTATACCTGGCCACAAAAACCAATCAGGCATCATACCATAGAAGGGGTTTTCATCCAAAGGCTTCCCTACATGATGCATCAACCAGGCCGCTTGTCCAAGATAGTTAAGTACCAGGCAGATCTTGACAAAAACCCAACTGACTTGAATATTCTGTCTGCCACAGTGACCAAGATCAGCATAAAGCGCCTCCGCTCCTGTGGTACAAAGGAATACCGCTCCTAAAATAAAAATGCCTTTTGGGTGATGGATCAAAAGCTGAATTCCATAATGCGGGCTCAATGCACTCAAAACTTCCAGGTCATGGGTAATATTCATTAACCCTAAAATAGCCAAGACACTAAACCATATGAACATGATCGGGCCAAAGCGTTTACCCATGGCCGCAGTTCCAAAACGTTGGGCAAAGAAAAGCAGGGAGATAATTGCCAACGCTATACCCATCGTGGGGATTCCAGGATATTTGGACTCGAGCCCCTCTATAGCCGAACAGACCGAAATAGGTGGGGTGATCATGCCATCTGAAAGCATGGCTGCTCCTCCTAATACTGCCGGAAATAACAGCCAACGTTTACGCCGCCGCACTAAGGTATAAAGCGAAAAAATCCCACCCTCTCCTTTGTTGTCCGCCCTAAGCGTTAGCAATACATATTTGATGGTAGTTTGCAAGGTGAGTGTCCAAAAGACCAGTGAAACGCCGCCCAAAACAGCCAGTCGATCAATAATCTCGCCCTCTCCAACAATGGCCTTCATTACATAAAGTGGGGAAGTGCCAATGTCACCAAAAATAATTCCCAACGTGATAAGTAGTCCTGCCTTACTAAGCAGATGTTGTCCGTGTTGGTTTTGTGTGCCCATGTTTTTGTGTCTGATAAAGCAGCGGCAAACTTAGGCAGAATTGTTTAGAGAACCACCGGCTTTAGACGAAATTCGCCATTCTGATTACAACCAATTACTAACCCCAGTTGATAATGTCGGGCATTGGGATTATTAAGACAGTGGGGCCAAAGACACTAATGAACCTAAGGACCAAAATGTCCAAAATGAAAACAATTTCTGTCGCGCATTGTCTCTTTTGAAATGAGTTTGGAAAACTGCTATAAGAAGTATGACATTTGCCAAACAAACCAACTATCTGCGCTTTCAATGAGATTGAAATTCTACTCTTTATTCGCTGCCCTTACCCTGAATGCGGTGGCAGCTTTTGGCCAACAGCCTAACAATACTGAATGGTGTGGCACGAAAGGAATCACCCCTTGGTTCGACTATTATCGTCAAAATCGTGAAGCGATCAGCGCAGAGCGTGGTGGCAGTGATACGGCATGGCTTTATGTGCCTGTTACCCTCCAAATTACCGGAACGGATGCCGGGAGTGGTTATTACCCACTCGAACAAGCCATTCTTTCAGTGTGCCAGATGAATCAGCATTTTGCCCCTGCTCGGATCCATTATTACCTGCAACCAGGTGATCCGGTTCGATACCTTAATAACTCCAGCTGGCACAATCACCAATGGGATGGCGGAGCCGATCTGATTCAAAGCAATATGATCCCCGACCGCCTTAATGCTTTCGTCGTGGCCGATCCAGCAGGCAACTGTGGATATTCCTGGATGGATGCTATCGTTCTTTCCAAAAACTGTTCCGGTCCAGGCAACAGAACCTGGGCGCATGAAGCTGGTCACCACCTTTCTCTCCCCCACCCTTTTGTGGGTTGGGAAGGATTTACTTGGGATTACTCACAACCTGCCCCCGTTGACATTGCTGGTCACCTTGTTGAAGCTGCGGATTCCTCAAATAGTTATATCGCTGGCGACTATTTCCGAGACACGCGTGCTGACTATCTGAATTATCGCTGGCCTTGTGCCGCTAATGGCGAAAGCCAAACCCTTCAGCATGATCCGAACAACACTTCGTTTCGTTCCGATGGAACCCTGATCATGGGTTATTCTTCGGATGATTGTGGCGCAATCTTTACGCCTGAACAAGTAGCGGCTATGCGGGCTAACCTGCACGATCAGCATGCTAATTACCTGCAATTGACAACCGCTGGAGAAGAAATTGACGATGCTGCGGTAGTCGAACTTGCTTCGCCGATTGATTCGCAAATAGTGCATTACAATAACTTTACACTACATTGGAATCCAGTTCCAAATGCGACGTTCTATGCTGTAGAGGTTTACCTTTTCAGCAACCTTACGCCACGCCTGTTTTACCAGACGGTCTACAACACAACTTCCGTAACTGTTACGAAGGGCATTCCAAACAATCGTACCCTCTTCTGGCGTGTACGTGCTTACAATGAATGGGATCTCTGTCAACCGGCTAATTCCCAACAACTTGGCGTTTTCAAAACCAAGAATTTTTCTGCTACCAATGACTTAGAATCTGCTGTTTTGGCCGAACTTTCACCCAATCCAACTACAGCCGGGAATCCTGCAAAACTGCTCCTCACATCCGATGAAAATATGGAAGCAGCACTCACGATCACGGATGCTTCTGGCAGACAATGCCAACGTCAAACCGTAAATCTGTCTTTTGGTGAGAATATTCTGGAAATACCTACAGATGCGCTTCAGGCTGGGTTTTACATCCTTTGCATTCAGAATGAAAAAGGTACTATTTTGAAGCGACTAGCGGTTACTAACTAGAGGTCTGGCTTGGAAATGGTATTTTGGATTTTTGAAAAATAACAGGAGAACCGGAAAACCGCGAGGGGATTGATTTCGAAAAGGGCTAATTTTGGCTCTTTTCGAGATCAATCCCCTCTCGATTTTCCGGTTCTCCTGTTTTCCTGTTAACCATTAACTAAACTCAAGACACCAATCTTCCAGCATCCATAAATTCGCCACTATCCTCCCACATAATTATGCGGCGTTAGTCGCTTCAGCTCCACCTTCACTTCCGGAGAAATGTCTAAGGTGTCAATAAATTCGTGCAGATGCTCACGGGTAATGAGGTGGCGGCCACGGGTAAGTGCCTTTAGGGCTTCGTAAGGCTGTGGATAGCCCTCTCTGCGAAGTATGACCTGAATTCCTTCGGCAATTACCATCCAGTTGTCTTCAAGATCATCATAAAGTTGGCCCTCGTTGAGCGTGAGCTTACTCAGTCCTTTTTGGATAGACTTTAGTGCAATGATCGTATGGCCCATCGGTACACCCATGTTGCGAAGGACCGTTGAGTCTGTTAGATCGCGTTGCAGACGGCTGATCGGGAGCTTCTCCGCAAGATGCTGCCACAAAGCATTGGCCAATCCAAGGTTTCCCTCTGCATTTTCAAAATCAATTGGGTTCACTTTATGTGGCATAGCAGAAGACCCTACTTCCCCTTCCACCGTTTTTTGGCGGAAATATTCCATCGAAACATAGGTCCAAACGTCCCGGCAAAAGCCAATCAGAATTGTATTGATGCGTGCGATCCCCTGGCATTGCGCTGCGAAACAATCGTAGTGCTCGATCTGGGTTGTATGTTGCGAACGTTCGAGCCCCAGAAACTCACTTACAAAATCATCACCAAAACGTTGCCAGTCATAATCAGGGTAGGCAGCATAATGTGCGTTGAAATTACCTGTCGCCCCCCCGAATTTGGCGCGGTGTGGAACAACTTGCAAGAGTCCGAGCTGAACATCGATCCGTTCTACGAATACTTGAAATTCTTTGCCCAAAAGGGTAGGCGAAGCAGGCTGACCATGCGTTCTGGCGAGCATTGGTACCCGTGCCCATTCTTGTGCAACTTGTTCCAACAGGTCGCGTATTTGTTTCAATAGCGGGTAGTAAACCTGTTCCATGGCTGTTTTAAACAGCAGAGGCGTAGCCGTATTGTTTATATCCTGAGACGTTAGGCCAAAGTGAACAAACTCACGTAATTCGCTAAGACCATATACATCAAAACGTTCTTTCAGGAAGTATTCTACCGCCTTAACGTCGTGGTTTGTGGTGCGTTCAATGGCTTTTATTTGCTCCGCATCTGCAAGATTGAAGTGTTCAAAAATTGCATTTAGCTCGTCAATTTTGTCTTCCTCAAAGGCATAAAGCTGTGGCAAACCATATTGACAAAGTGCTATAAAGTATTGAATTTCAACAAATACCCGGTATCGTATGAGGGCGTATTCGCTAAAATAATCGCTGAGTTCGCGGGTTTTGTCGGCGTAGCGCCCGTCTATGGGGGAGATGGCAAGTAAGGACATATTGGCTGCTGTTTGAAATTTGTAGGTCTGTTTCATTTGCCACATGCGTTAAATTAGTTCAGCTGGTCTTGTCAGCGTAGGTGGCAAAATGTGGCAAAAAATTAAGCGCGGCAAAATTCGCATTTTTCGCGCAGTAAAAGCAGCACGTACCTACCTTTGCTAACACATTTATAACACTAATTTTTTGACATGAAAAAACTTACCTATTTAACTGTTTCATCCTTCGTGCCTGTTAAGTCCTGGAAGGCGAGCGCAAAATCTGCTTTGCTGCTCATGCTACTTTCAACCCTATTTTTCACTGCCTGCGGCAATGAAAAAAAACAAATCGATACCCTATACAAAGCAACCGAGACTATCCATGAAGAAGCTATGAAGGGTCTGGCCGATATGAACCGTGTAACGCGTGCACTCAAAGATACAATGATCTCAGCTCAGCTGACGCCAGAACAATCCATGACTTATAATGAGGTGCTTTCTCAAATGGGCCTGGCAGAAAACAACATGCTGGATTGGATGAAAGGCTACAAGACAACCGATAATATGGCTCCTGCTGACGCAATCAAATATTTACAAGAACAAAAGATGATCCTGGAAAAAAGTCAAGCAGAAATTGAAGCTGCCTTAGAAGCTGGAAAGAAGTTACAGGGGAAATAAGAAGACTGACTTTGCTTCACAGGCTACTGTAGTTCCTTTATTTTTGCAAATAACGTCACCTCATCTCCAGGCCGGAAGCCCTTGTGATGGTAAGCCAACTTGCCGTTTTTATCAAAAATAAATACCTGGGGCAGGCCGTTCAGGTCGCCAGGCATGACGGAATGAAACATACGATCGCAATCCCATAACACATCAAATGGGTATTGTTTTTGCCGGACAATCTTCGCAATATTGTGAAAATTGTGTGGATAGTCGGTGGAAATAGCGTACATGTTAAAGCTTACCTGTTTTTTCCATTCGGGATAATTGGCCGTATAGGTATCCAGTTCCCGCATACAGGGCATACAGGTCGTTAGCCAGAAAGCGATGACCGTCGGTTTTCTATCTTTTTCTTTTTTGGGAATGGCAAGGACACTTTTTGAATTTGATGCCTTGGTGCTGTCTATATCAAGCAATTTAATGTTGAATGGAAAGAGCGTATCAATCGCGTAATTCACCTCTGTATTGTATTTTTTTTGTGCAAAAAGGGGCGCGACACACAGCATCGCAAAAGCGAGGATAAAATACCTTTTCATGTCAATTTTTTGTGCAAAATAACGGCAAAACTTCTGATTACACAAGGCCCAATGGACGCTGTAGTTGCTTTTGGTCATTTTGGCGGCGCTAATAGCACCCCTTAAAATAGATATTGACAAGAAAAATCCTCGTATTGGTAAGCTTCAAAAGCAACTATTTGCTCGATGAAATCATTAAAACAAAAATATGGCTCAATTGCCCTGGTAGCTGGTGCTTCAGAGGGAATTGGTGCGGCATTTGCGCATTATTTAGCCGCAGAAGGCCTTGATTTGGTGCTGGTCGCCAGGCGCAAAGCGCCACTGGATCAATTGGCGGACTTGTTAAGCCAACAGTACAACATTCAGGTTGATTGTATCTATTGCGATTTATCAGCACCCGATGCCGCCCGGTATATCCTGGAGAGCTTGCTTGGCAAAGAAATCAACCTGCTTGTGTACAACGCCGCGCTTTCATACATCGGCCCTTTTGAAAAGAACACGCTGGAGCATCATGATCAGATCGCCTTTACCAATATGATCACGCCCATGAACATGTTGCAGCTTTTCGGAGCGCCTATGCTACAAAAAGGAAGGGGCGCCCTGATCCTGATGGCATCTCTGGCCGGATTTCAGGGAAGTGGCTTTTTGACCGCTTATGCTGCTTCAAAAGCATTCAACCGGGTACTGGCAGAAAGCCTCTGGTATGAGTGGAAAGACCGTGGAGTAGACGTGATCGCCTGCAGTGCCGGGGCAACCGCAACCCCAAATTTTATTCAGACCAAACCAGAAAAAAGTACTTTTTTCGCTCCCCGGGTGCAGGAGCCGGCGGAGGTGGTCGAAGCCTGTTTTAAACATTTAGGCAAACAACCCTCCTTTATTCCCGGAATTGGAAATAGAATAGCCAGCTTCCTGATGCAACGACTAATGCCCCGTAAAATGGCCATCAGGATCATGGGAGATACTACCCGGGGGATGTATCGCCTTTAAGAGATTTACCTGACCATCAATAAATATGAGGTATGATCCGATACGGTACCTTTTTGACATATTGCTCCCAAAGTGCCCCATATTTAAGCGCACAGCGCTTGTCGTCGTCCGCCTGACGTGGAAACAAGAGTGCCACATAATACAACGGATACAGCCAGGGCCATAGCAGTCCAGGATACCCCAGACAAAGGATAATCCCAGTAGCCATCAGGATCTCTCCCAGATAATTGATATGGCGGCTGAGTCCCCAGAATCCATTCACCAGCAATGTTTTATCTCCGTCAGTAATGGTTTCCGGACGGATTCCAAGAAAAGCCCTTTGTGGGTCTTTCTTGAACCAGTATTTCTGTAAATTTGCCCCGCGCGATAAACCCCAACCGATAAAAAACAAGGCTGCATAAAGAATCAGCCAAACGGAAGGCGTTTGGGGATTTGGCATGTCTGCCGTAGACCAGACAGGAATAGAATAGAAAAAAGGATAAAAGGCAATACATCCCCAGCCTAGTTTGAACCCAACTTTTTCTGCGAAAAAATCATAGGTATACAAATGAACTTCCTCAAAACTAAGGTAATCTACCACAAAGTAAGTCAGCAATACCGTGGACACAAATAACCCCATCGAAGCCTGCTCACCGTATAAAAGGTAATGATGCGCGGCAAAACTCAAGACATTTAGCTCCAGCATGATCGCACCTACCAGATACAACCACATTTTTGCGTCTATTTTGCCTCCCCAAAGTTGTGGATTATCCAGCCTCCCCAAAAAGAAATCGGCTAAAAAAGAACTTTTAACTGCTGGATTGGGAAGAACCAGCACCAATGAAAATATTAGCCCAAAAGTAACAGCACCCGCAAGGGCGTACCATCGGTATTCATAAAACCAATCCCAGGACAACACCTTAAAATAACACAACAGGCCCCAGCTCAGCACGACCGTACCCAATACCAGCAGCCCATTGAGCCTGTACCGGAGTTTTTCGCTTGAGTTTGGTTCGGTAACATAACCCTGGACCCAGCGACCCGGCATGTATAGATGAAGGATAAAGATGAACCCATAGACCAGCATTGGGGTCAGGAAACCTACGATTTTTTCCATTGAATTGCAAAAATTAATTACTTGTATGGTCGCAAACGTACAGCATTTGTGGAAAACAGTCGAAAGGTGTATCAAAAATCATTAAAATCACTCTGATCACAGTTTATTTCCTACATTCAGACAAAACAATGGAGTGGAGCACGGCGTTTGCAGATTTCACCTCATAATGCTTACAATATCAATTCAAAAAGGTCACTTATGAAAATTTTGCTCCCGGCTTTGTTTGTCACTATTTTCGCATTACTTGGATTCACTAATTTTTATGCTGGTTCACCATGCTGTGAACCAGATATTACTACCCTTACTGGACCGACTGACCCCCTTAAAGCGATCCTGATCGTAGGTCCCCTGGAAGATATTACAGCTTCTTCAATAGAATCCATGGATAAAATAGCCGGGTTACTCAAAAGCAAAGGGGTCAAAGTGCATCGATTTTACAACACCAATGCAGACTGGGATAAAATAAAGGCAGCCTCTAAAGGTGCAAATTTATTTATTTATTCAGGACATGGAAGCACCCTTGGGGAGGGTGGGAAATCAGGAGGCTTGTGCCTTCAATCCATGGTTTCGAGTAACAGAATCGTAGAAGAGCTTGAACTTCACAGCAATGCCATAGTCATTTTTAAATCGGTATGCCGAGG
>CANJPT010000090.1 GCA_947476195.1 Lewinellaceae bacterium
ATGCCCAGTTGTTCGGCGATCTTGCGCCTGCTTATACCATTTGATAATAGCGTCTTGACTGTGGTGTGTGTATCCATACCGTACATAATATCCCGGGTTTTGTCCGGGACAATTTATGATTTACCGGTGGTACACTTTTGGTGCAAACTAGTGGTACACTTTTGGTGATTAGTGACAAAAAGCGAGGGCAAACTTGGCGGCCAGAACAAGGTCCCAAGACTCGCCAACGACCGAAAGATCGCCGCCTGGCTGGAGACCTGGACGGCAAAATAGCCTCCCCCTGAAAAAAGTATGAATTCATACGGCCCTTATCCATTGCGCCTTGGAAGGGCTGTCGCACTTTTGTGTCAGGATCTAAGAAAACACTTTTGATGCTTCCCCTGGGGCTCCAAAATATCAAATAACTCCTGGCGGTCGTCTCCTGCCGCCCGGTTTATTGAAACAAGTCAATACGTGTGCATATATTTTACCCGACAGCCAAGGGATTTCCATAATCAAACAAGATAGTGGAAACCTGAAAACTGTTAAAAGCCTATTTTCAATTATGCAAATGCTCCGCATGGCCAATTCATGGCCCATCCTTGCCATTGCCTTCTTTTTTGCCCTTTTGTTGGGTTGCAAAAAAGATGCTTTCGAAACCACCCAAAACTTTTCTAGCTCATCCTTGGGAGAATCCTCTAAAGCAGCAGATCGGAGCCCTATCACCAAGGAAGTTGCCAAAAATTGGTTCAAAAGCCAATATGGCGATAAAAAACACATCCTAAAGCAAAACTCAGGCGATACGATTGAATTTGACATAAAACCAGTTTGGGCTTTTTCGACAAATGGGATTTACGGTACATCTACGCCTATGGTAATTGCCCCTGTGCAGCGGATTGCTCCTTTTGATTTTGGGAAGCAAGGTGTCTACTTTCTCCTTTTTTACAAGGATTCACTGGCGAATATTCAGGCAAGGCTGGTCGTTTGTATAGGTGATGACACTTATGCTGACGGCACAAAGCCTAAAACACTTTCGGATTTTAACGGATTAGTGATGAAAATGGATTTACAGGGAGTCTTTCAAAATAGGATTTCAGTTACAAAATGTGGCTATAACATCACGGATGCCCTTGCAGATCCCAATGCTACCGGAATAATTTGGGCGTACGTTGACCCATTTGAAAATGGTGGCGGGTCGATGGGTAGTGAAGGACCGAAAACGGGATGTTATGATTTTGGGAAAACTTGGTTTGAACATCAATGGGGCAAAATTAAAAATTTCTTTGGTGGTGGCCCTGGAGGTGGCTCAGGTGGCTCAGGCGTGGTTTGGATCAATACATACTGGACTCCTTGGGGGGCTCTTGGGGGAACAAACGGTCAAGGAGGGGTAGGTGGCGGGGGCGGTGGAACCGGTACCACAAACACAGGGAACGCGCTAGAGCAATACCACTTTACAAATCTTTACACCAACCCGATGTTTCAAATTTCGGAGTATTTCGAAAATATGAACATTAATGGTGAAGCGTATCAAATATTTGGTTTTCTGAACAGTGATGGGCGGCAGTTTCTTGCAAATGAACAGAATTTTATTGACATATTTTCTGATTTTTTGATAGCGCACTACAACTCTACGCATGCTAGGGACTTTGCATCAGATATGATTGTGCTTATGATTCAATTCAATGTGAAAGATTTGACGTTGGATGATATTTATTATTTGTTTGAGAACCTTCCGGGAATTGAAGTTGCTACAACTCCTCCGAACAATACTCCAATATCTGTTGCCAAGCCCATATGTTCAGAAATTTTCTCCTTTAAAACCCAAATAGACCCCGTGAATCATCACGAATATGCTGGAATGGTATTAAATAATGCATATTTTCAGTTTAATATGCCTGGTGGCTCACCAGTGACATTGACAGTCTTAAATATGCGAATAGATGCTTACGCAAACATTAATGTAGATTGCCTTGTTTCTTGTCCGGCATTTGCAGCTAACTCAATTAATATCGCCGTCACTCAAATTCAACAATTAATCGACGCGTTGCCTCCTGGTGGAACACCCAAACAGATTATTGATTTTGTTCGATTTAGGTTTATAAAAGCAATTGATGCTGAATTTAACACCCAAGTTAAAAACTGCAACCCTGCTTACCTCACGGATGTTCGCTATTTAGCGGGAATGTTTAATAATTTTGATAATGTTCCAGTTATTGACTGTGATGCGGAAATGGCTCATTGCAACTAAAGTCTGTATTTCTTCTATTACAAAATGGTGCTTGAAAGTGCTACTTTGCAAGCTCTGTTTTAATACATATTGCTCTAAAACATCTATGTCTCGTCTAACAATAATCACCCTCGGCACGTTTGTTTTTTTGCTATGCTCCTGTTATTCTTCAATGTATAAAAACAGAGGGGGAATTAATAAAACAAAGGAATTAAGCCAAAAAGCAATCTTCGAGTATCTAAATCAACCTAATATCTTCCTAGACGACCTAACAGGAAAGGGCTTGATAAAGATTGACCCTTTGCTTTGTATTAGGGAAACGCTTTGTTTGAATGGCAAAGTTTATTTTGATCAAGCCATGCGTTCTGATTTACTTAAATACCCGGTGTCCCAAGAAATGTACCAGATATTTATTCCAGATTCTCTCGCTGGTAAGTATGCCTATACAAGTTCTAACCTGGATTATGAACATGATTATTCAATAATACACCAGTTTTCTCCCCTCTTGCCCACTATAGAACCCGATATTTACCTCATGGAATATCACATCTGGGGAAATTCGTGTGGAGAAAAAAGATGCATCAGAGCATTGACTAGAGGATATTTACAATTCAGGATTAAAAATGAGAAAATTACTATCCTTGATGGTATAATTTTGACTAATATTATCGATTTTATTGGTCTTGGAAGTTTTTCAAGAAAACAAATGGATGAGGCTTTGCTAGGGGAAAAAATAATCAAGTTTGGTTTTTAGTACTGATGAAATAACGGTGTGATTGGAAGTAGCCTGTTATTGAATAATTACGGCCAATGTGATCCCTAAAAATTTTGTGCTATACCCAAATGAAAAGTACCTACCAGCCATTATATTGAAAAAAGTTACTCTTAGCATGCCCCAAGCGAAAGGATGATGCACAAGCAAAGGGCGTGCATTATGAGAATTACACCCACATCTAAGGAGTAAGCCTTTCCTCCACTTTGCAAACATTTGTCAAATGGTCTACACGCAGTCGAATATGACCTTACTTTTGTACATCCTTTCAAAATAAATTGATGCAATGGTGGTTTTCAAACGTTTCATAGTTTTAGCACTCTTCTCTTTCCTATCTTCGCTTTCTTTTGCCCAAAAAGTGCCCCAAACTGCGGCAGCAGACATTGACTCCACCCAAATCGATGCCTTCCTGGAGGGAATTCCCGCTGGCACCACCAAATTGGTCGGCATGTGGGGCGATCAAAACTTCCTGGCTGATTCGGCCATTGTAGATGCCACCGGGCATTTTGTGCTGCGCCGAAAAAAACTTCTGGCTCCTGGCTTCTACACTTTTCTGCTCCCGGGCATGAAGAATCTTTCGCTTTTGGTGGATAAAGACCAACGCATGACCCTGCGTGCCAAAGCTTCTGATATTCCGGGAACCATTACGGTAGATGGCTCCCTTAATACTCGGCTTTTTTACGAAACCATCCGATACCAGTCCAAACAGGAACCCGAACTGGCGCAGAGCACGGCTATTTTAAACAAGTCTGCCATTAATTCGCCGGATTACCTACAGGCCAAACTGCGTCAGACCCAGATCCTGGATGAACGCAAAGCATATCTGGACGGCATCTACCAGAAAAACCCGGATGCGTTTTTTACCAAATTCAAAAAGGCCGGACAAAATCCTGATTTTAAGGAGTACAAAAAGCCTAATGGTGACATGGATACCATGCGCCAACTCATTACTTATAGAGATCATTTCTGGGATAATGTGGATTTCAACGATGACCGCTTGTTAAATACGCCGGTGATCGCCAACAAACTCAAGCGTTACATCAAGGAATTAACCCCACAGAACCCGGACTCTTTGATCTATGTGGCAGATCCGCTGATCCGGCGAGTGATAAAGAACAAGCAATATTTTAAGTATTTCACGAACTGGATCGCCCTGCAATACGAAAACACAAAGACGACCGTGATGGATGGCGAGGCTGTCTATGTGCACATCATCAAAAACTATTTCACACCAGAACTGGCGTTTTGGGATACCCCGGATAATCTACAAGGTCTGCAAACACATGTCTGGGAAATGGAAGCCAGCCTGCTTAACCGGAAAGGCCCTGATGTGAAGGCGCTGGATGTCAACGGACAATACAAGAGCATCTATGAGATCACCGCTCCCATTGTAGTAATCTTTATGTTCAGCCCTGATTGCGAACATTGCCAAAAGGAAGCTGCAGAAGTAGAAGCACTCTATGAAAAATGGAAGTCACGTGGCGTAGAATTCTATGGCATTGCGGTGAGTACTACCGACGCGGAGTGGAAGGCTTTCGTAAAAGAAAAAGGGTTTACATTCACGAGTGTTTTTGATCCAACCAATCGCGCCATCTACGCCAAATATTTTGTGGACATCACTCCTGAAATCTATGTGCTGAACAAAGACCGCATTATTGTCAGCAAAAACCTGCATCCAAATCAGTTGGAGACAGTTTTTGAACGGGAGTTGAAGAAGATGTCTTTGGGACATTAAGTCATTGGTCATTGGGGTCATTAAGTCATTGGTCATTGGGGTCATTATAGTCATTGGTCATTGGGGTCATTATAGTCATTGGTCATTCAAATCCCAATTGTATTCGTTAAATTCCACAGCGGCAGTGTTCTTCAGCTTAGTATCTGAATACTTGTTTAGGAATTTTTTTAGATCACCAAAATCTGTACGGTACCAATCGAAGATTTTAGAGATCTGGGCACGGGTACTGGCCAAGGTGTTATACTTTTTATCGTTGATAAAAGCACTGGTTCGTGCTTCCAAAGCTGCGCTTAGATTCTCAGGAGTAAAAGCATGGTTCCAGAGCGGGGGACAACTCCTTGCGGCACAATTGATGGCAAAGTGAATGCGGGGGTCTTTGAACTGAGGCCTCAGGATATCGTTCTCAATATTGTTCAGACTGTATTTTTTATCGTTGAGTCTGATCCTGCGAACATCCCAGGTTTTGCCCCCGTCAAAGTTCAGGATGCTTTTGGTGGGGTAGTTGTCTAAAATGAGTTTGATCGTAAAAGCGTTGTAGGCATTTATCCAGTAAGCTATTTTCTCTACCCTGCTCCAGACTTCCTGCACAGGATTGTCTGAAAGTAATTGGCAATAAGCATCGAGTACAGCCTTGTCAGCCTTCAACCCCTTATAATTCACCTTGCCCGAATTACTGACATGTTTTTGAAGCAGCGAATCAAGTAGTTGGTGATTAGGGGATGTGGTAATCTGGTGTTGGAGGTTTACCTTTGGCGTGGTTTCAACGATCAAATTAACTGAAGGTTGTGCCATCACAGTTTGGAAAAAAAAGACAAAGGTGGAGACAAATGCACTGTTGAACATGGTGATATTTTTCTTTTAATGCGCTACATTTAAACGCCCTTACAGGATTTTCGTTGCAATAATTTCAGAACTGTGCGCGAAAGTATTGCAGAGCTGACAAGGGTTGGGTCAGGTTTAGTAATTTTGCAGCTTAATTCTCCCAGGCCCACCTGAATATCACTAAACAATTCCTACCACGTGTCCGTAAAAGTCACCAATCTTACCAAAATATACGGCCTCCAGCACGCGGTGGATGGCATATCCTTTGAAGCACGGAAAGGCGAAGTGCTTGGTTTTCTCGGTCCAAACGGTGCAGGGAAAACGACCACGATGAAGATTATCACAGGCTATCTTCCTCAGAACGAAGGCCTTGTAGATGTCTGCGGGTTCGATGTATCCGCCAAACCAATGGAAGCCCGGGCTCGGGTTGGCTACCTTCCTGAGCATAATCCGCTCTACAGGGAAATGTATGTCCGGGAATACCTTGCTTTTACAGCGGGGCTTCATCAGGTAAAAAACGTACACAAACAAGTAGCTGAAATAGTGGAGCGCACCGGCCTTGGAAGTCACCGCCACAAACAAATCGGCGAATTATCCAAAGGATATCGTCAACGTGTGGGACTTGCCCAGGCCATGTTGCACGATCCAGAGGTGCTGATTTTAGACGAACCGACAAGTGGCCTTGATCCCAATCAGATCGTAGAGATCCGCCAGCTCATCAAAGATCTTGGCAAAGAAAAAACCGTCATCCTAAGCACCCACATCCTTGGAGAAGTAGAGGCGGTATGCGACCGTGCCATCATCATCAACAAAGGAAAACTGGTGGCAGATGCGCCAATACAAGAGCTTAAACAACAGTTTGCCGGGCAGACGATTGTTACAGCTGAATTTGCTGAAAGTGCCGATAAAGCCCTGCTGGCCACAATCAAAAACGTCCATTCGGTCAAAAGCATTGGTAAAAATCAGTGGCAGTTTTTTGCGGCCTCAGGCCTGGACATCCGTGCGGAGGTATTTGCTTTTGCGGTAGCCAACCGACTGACTTTGTTGGAGTTGCACAAAGCTGAGCATTCAGTAGAAGATGTTTTTCAACAATTGACGAAATGATGAACCTAAACCTATAAGATTTCAAAACCTTATAGGTTCCATACAAGTGATATGCTTTCCATTTTCAAAAAAGAGATCAACGCATTCTTCTCCTCGCTCATTGGCTATATCGTCATTGGCGTATTCCTGGTGCTTATGGGCCTGTTGCTCTGGGTGTTTCCGGAGTTCAGTATCCTGGACGGAGCATATGCCAACCTGGATACCCTCTTTACCATTTCCCCCCTGGTATTCATGTTCCTGATTCCTGCGGTCACCATGCGTACTTTTGCGGAGGAAAAACAAACGGGTACGATTGAACTATTGGCTACCCGACCGATTACAGATTGGCAGATTGTGGGAGGCAAATTTCTCGCCTGTTTTGCCTTGGTAGGCTTTGCTTTGGTACCTACCATACTGTATTACGTCACAGTATACCAGCTTGGGGCTCCGGTTGGCAACCTCGATTCAGGCGGAATCCTTGGTTCTTACATTGGACTTTTTTTTCTGGCAGGGACTTTTGCTGCCATTGGCGTATTTGCCAGTTCGCTTACCAACAACCAGATCGTTGCGTTTGTATTGGCTACCTTTCTGTGCTTTTTTACCTACCTCGCATTCGACTACCTCAGCCGATTGCCCATCTTTTTTGGCAAAACCGACGATATTGTACAATCAATTGGCATCGCTTACCATTATGACTCTATCAGCAGGGGGGTACTTGACTCCCGGGATGTGGTCTATTTCTTGTCCATTATCTCGCTATTTCTGGCCGCTACAGTGCTGTCCTTAGGGCGGCGGCGCTGGTGATCAGATCTTCTCCTTCAGCATCCGGTCAATATACTCCGGTTTCAGATCAACGCCCATGATCATCCCTTTCGGGTTGAGCAAAAATGTAGTGGGTATCTGGAGGACATTGAACTGTGTGGCCCTACCACCTTTGAATTCAGCGGATTCCATGGTATGATATTTCCATGCCAGGCCATCTTGTAGAATGGCGTTTTTCCAGGCGCCAGGATTTTGCTCCAGACCAATGCTGAAGATCTCGAAACCCCGATCGTGGTACTTTTGATAAAGCGGTACCAATTCGGTGTTTTCTCTGCGACACGGACCGCACCAGCTCCCCCAGAATTGAAGCAGCACATATTTTCCTTGCAAATCAGAAAGTTTTGCGCGTTCTCCGTTCAAAAGGCCGACTTCAAAATCAGGGGCTTTTTCTCCTGCAGCAAAGCGTGGCTGACGGTATTTGTAAAAAACGAATGCCACTAAGGCGAGAAGTGAGATGATAATTAAGGTGCGGGTATGTTTCATGAAATATCTGCGCTGCTACTTGAACTTGATGTGTCGGTAAACATCTGATAATTGCAATTCGCAACCGACTGATTTGAGGGTAATATTCTGGTCCATTTTTGTCACAATGGATTCGCGCCATAGATCAGGCTCCTCGCGAAACCGGCTTTCCAAACGGCAATTGTACGGGTCAATCAGCAGATACTCCTGAAACGATTTCAAGGTTTTGTATTCTGAAAATTTTTCAACCCGGTCATACACTCGGGTGCTTTTAGAGAGTACCTCTACTACCAATACCGGATTGATGAGCAGGACCTCGTTCTCGTCCCAATAAAGCGGAGCTTCCGCCACTACCAGCACATCTGGATAGAGGCTAAAATTGAGATCAGGGAGATAGACTAATTGCTGAGAACCAAAAACAAGAAAGGATTTGTTTTGTGCAGCGAAAGACTGAACTAGAGCTGAGGTTATATTGGCGACAACGATATTGTGCGGTCCGGTAGCCATAGATACTTTTGAGATAAGGCCATTGAAATACTCATGCCGCACTTTGGCACGCGCTTCGCGACGAAGGTATTCCTCCAGAGTGTAACGCCGGGGTGGCTTGCCCGGCTTCAAAATAGCCGTTGGACGGATTGCCTTTGCTTCAGCAGTGTGGCTCATGTTAAAGCGTAATTTTGTTACAAAAGTAAGGATCCTTTCCTTATTAAAAGCTAGCCACTCAACATATATCCGGCAGATGCAATGCCTATGCCAAAAGTCACCAGGTATATAATTACAAGGAATACCCAAAACGACAACAGGCCAGGCACATATATTTGCTCAGTTTTTGAGAATACCCATTGTCTTGTTTTCCAGATAACACCAATATTGACAAGTAGAAGAAGCGTAATAAAAAGGGCAATTCCTATGCTATAGAACAGCTTCCAGTTTTCATAACATACATGGCAAAGCAATAAAAACACAAGTACCGCCGCTAAAAACGTCAGCAGATTAAAAAGCCAAATGACGGCATCCACTATTTTGTCGGTATTGACCATGCTTAAGCCAGAACATCCTCTGCCGCTACCGGTTCCACCTGAGCTTCTTCCTCCGGCGAATTAATAATATCCAGTTCCACACGCAGGTTATCAATGATAAATTCCTGACGCTCCGGGGTGTTTTTGCCCATGTAATAGTCCAGTACATGGTCGAGGTTGGTCTCTTCGGGCAGAAAAACCGGATCCAGCCGGATGTCTTCGCCGATGAATGCTCCAAATTCACTGGGGCTTATTTCACCCAATCCCTTAAATCGGGTAATCTCGGCTTTGCCGCGCAGTTTTTTAATGGCTTGTTGTTTTTCCGTTTCAGAATAGCAGTAGAAAGTTTGCTGCTTGTCGCGCACCCGGAAAAGCGGGGTATCCAGGATATACAAGTGGCCGTTGCGTACCACATCCGGAAAAAACTGAAGGAAAAACGTGAGCATCAACAGGCGGATGTGCATCCCGTCTACATCGGCATCAGTAGCAATAACTACGCGGTTGTATCTCAGGTCGTCAAGGGAGTCTTCAATGTTCAGCGCATGTTGCAGCAAGTTGAATTCCTCGTTTTGATACACAATCTTTTTGGTCAGTCCGTAACAGTTCAGCGGTTTACCCCGCAAACTGAATACCGCCTGGGTATTCGTATTTCGCGATTTGGTGATCGAGCCGCTGGCCGAATCACCCTCCGTGATGAATACGGTAGTAGCAAGCCGCATTTCTTCCGTGCCTTTTTCATTCAGGTGATACCGGCAGTCGCGCAGTTTTTTGTTGTGGATATTGGCGGATTTTGCCCGTTGATTGGCCAGTTTTTTTACCTCCGAGATCTCTTTGCGCTCGCGTTCACTTTGTTGAATGCGCTTGAGCAATTCCTTCGCTACTTCCGTGTTTTTGTGTAGAAAGTTGTCCAGTTCCTTCATTAAAAAGTCAGACATGAACGCACGCACCGCCTGACCATCAGGCGACATGCGTTCTGAGCCCAGCCGGGTCTTGGTCTGACTCTCAAACACGGGTTCCTCTACCCGGACAGCCACCGCAGCAATGACGCTTTCGCGGATGTCTTTTGCGTCAAATTCTTTTTTGAAGTGCGTGCGGACCACTTTTACCAGAGCCTCCCGAAAAGCGTTAAGGTGGGTGCCGCCCTGCGTAGTATTCTGGCCATTCACAAACGAATAGATCTGCTCACCATAGTGATTTCCGTGCGTTAGGGCGATCTCAACATCTTCGCCGCGCAGGTGAATGATCGGATATCGGGTGGCTTCAGCGCCGGTTTTCTTTTCCAGGAGGTCAAGGAGACCATGTTTGGAAAGAAATGTTTTGCCGTTGAAATTGATCTTTAGTCCCGCATTGAGATAGGCGTAATCCCAGAGCTTTTGCTCTACAAATTCCGGCAGCCAGCGGTAGTTGCGAAACAAGCCGTTGTCAGGTTTGAATACCACCAGCGTCCCGTTTTCTTCCTTGGTCGGGAGTAGCTTGCTTTCCTCTTTTAGATTTCCGTAGTTGAATTCGGCGGTTTTCATCTGTCCTTCCCGCACAGAACTGACCTTGAAATACTCCGAAAGTGCATTCACTGCCTTGGTACCAACGCCATTTAAGCCTACCGTTTTTTTGAACGCTTTTGAATCATACTTGGCGCCAGTATTGATCTTTGACACCACATCGACCACTTTTCCGAGTGGAATGCCGCGCCCATAGTCACGTACGGTACAGCCGTTTTCGTTGAGCGTAATATCTACCTGCCGGCCATTGCCCATGGCATATTCGTCGATACAGTTGTCAATCACCTCTTTGAGCAGCACATAGATGCCATCGTCTGGGCTGGAGCCATCGCCGAGTTTGCCAATGTACATACCCGGGCGTAGTCGGATGTGTTCGCGCCAGTCAAGGGATTTAATCTCGTCTTCGGTATATCTTACTTCTTCCATGATTGGTTGCTTCTGACTATTGACCGTTGGCTTTTGACCATTGCCTGCAGTGATCTTGGCCTTCCCAGCAGTTTTCGATGTTTTGTAATTTGCGCCCAAAGTAACGGATTTTTAAAAATTTGATCGATGGAGACTTAAAGAATGGGCAAAATTAAAATAAATGTTTTATATAATAAACATTTTGTGTTTTAATTTTAAAACCTATCCGCAAATTAGACAGCAGGATTCTATATTAAGTTGTCGCGCCCTTTAGGGCATGAAAATGGATTAAAAGCATATTTTCAGGGCTTCAGCCCTTATTCTAAAGGACTGAAACCCTAATTTTTTTGCATCCATGCCCTAAAGGGCGCGGCAACTAAGCATTTCCCAATTTTCTCTGAATACATAGCAATTGATCCTTCATAAAATACGTTTAGAATATTCATCTAAAATACCCACCCATGATGCACCTCCAACTTAAACTTTCTATTTCATTGATATTCAATCTACTGCAATGTTTTGTCATAGCGCAGGAATATACCCCTTCCCGCCATGCCATGCTCGCCGACAGTACCAGACGAGCAGGAAATGTTGACCAGGCCATTGCTGAATGGAAACTGGATTATCCCATTTCTTTACGCCCGGACGTAGCATTCACCGTGGGAACACTTTATGCCTTAAAAGAACAGTCAGATTCTGCTTTCTGGTGGCTGCGTGTAGCGCTTGAAAAGGATTCCACGACCTCCGCGCTTGTGGAAGGTGATTTCATTTACTTATCCTCTTTACCTGCCTGGGCTACCATTGAAGCACAACAGATCACAAAATCAGAAGCCCGGCAAGGCAGATACAAAAACCTTGAATTATCGAGAAAACTCTGGCATCTGCAGATGAAAGACCAGGCGTATACTACACAATGGAGCCAGGCCAGAAAAAAGTTAGGACTGGATCATCCGGTAACAAAGGCTTTGAATGTGCTGATAAATAAAGTAAGGGGAGAGAATTCTGTGGAGGCCGTTGAAATCATTGATGCGTATGGCTGGCCCAGAATTTCGGAGGTAGGATAACCCGCTGCTACTACGGTTTTTTACATCATCCAGCACGGCGAAGCTGCCTTGCGTAAAAAGTATCTCCCCTATTTGAAGGCTACCTGCGAAGCAAAAGAGGCCCCCTGGCTTTGGTATGCGACCATGTATGATCGAATACTGAACGATGAAGGAAAGAAACAATGCTATGGTACTCAGTTTATAAACAATCCACCAGAACGGAGGCCTATTGAGGCTCCCGAGTATGTCAACATGCGCAGGCGTGAATTGGGCATCGATCCGATCAAATATTTTGAGGTGGCTCAAAAGGATTGAAGCCTTCTAGTCACGTTTTTCAAGGTCCTTATCGGTTGCATTTTTGAATAGTTTTAAGTACCTTTGTATCGTGAACCGAAACGTTATGGGCGTTTTAGCGGGGGACTTCTTCTTAGAAGGTGCATCCAGCGTCGGTTTGTTTAAAAGCGTCGTACTCAAAAAGTGCGGCGTTTTTTTGTGACGAATGTGATCTAATAAGCGGCATTTAACTAAAACTATTCGTTCCTAAAATTGTCCTGTGAAACATACGCTTGGCAGACACCCCGAAATCGCATTTTCAAAGAAATCAGCAGCATTGAAACTTCACATTCTGACATTAAAATTCGGGCTGTTTGCTCTTTTGTTCCTTTTTTGCGCCAACGCTCTCCTGGCACAAACCCCCACGCCTCCGTCCAGGATCACCAGACAACCCATTGGCCCCAACAGTCCAATGCCAACTGCTAAAGATCAAGCGTCAAGCATTAAATCCGATACCCAAAAACTTAAGATCGAAACGGCCGGGGTCATCGAGTACTTTCTGAAAAACGGCCGCGAGATCCAGAAACTAAGCGGCACTGTGCGACTTCGGCAGGAAAACACCCTCATTTACTGCGATACCGCTACGATGGATAAGGACTTCGCGGTGTTGCGTGGAAACGTAGTAATTGCACAAGGAGATTCGGTTCGTGCTTTTTCAGATTCTGCCCATTACGACGCGGTTACCAAGATCAGCGACCTGTTTGGGAAGGTGGTCCTGGAAAATGGGAAACAACAACTTTTCACTGAACGCCTGCGCTACGATCTCGGCAATAAAATAGCCACCTACACTACCGGTGCCACCATGACCAATGGCAAAAGTCAGGTCACCAGCAGACGCGGGCATTATTTTGTAGCGCAAAAAGAAATCTTTCTAAAAGGGGATGTAGTGGTGACCGATCCCGAGTTTACCATGCGAACGGATACAATGTCCTTCAACACGGAGGCCCAATTGGTTCGTTTTGTCGCGCCAACCCTGATCAGTCAACGCGGCAGTAAAATTTACACAGAACACGGGTTTTATGATATGGAAAATGACTTTGCGGAGTTTGACCAAAACCCTCAATACGAAAAGGATGGTCAATTCGGCAGGGCGCGAAAAATGCGTTACCAGGGTGGCGAACTAAAGGAATATACGCTCGAAGGCGACGCCCACATTGAAGACCCTAAAAAAGGCGAGATCGCTGATGCCGATGTGATCCGTTACAACAATAACAATGAAAAGACGACGCTGCGCGGAAATGCCCACTTTCGCGATAGTACCCGCGATATTCAGGGCGCAGAGATCCGCTACGACAGTCGCAATAAGATCTACCAACTTGCCGGCAGGGGCCGGGTAAGTGATCCGCCCAATATCATCGAAGCGGATTCCCTGGATTTCAATGACGTATTGGGTAATGGACTTGCGCTCGGCAGTGTGGTATGGCAGGATACCGCAAGCGACTACACCGTGCTTTCCTGGCGCATGGACTACAATAAAACCTCGCAGTACCTCAACGCTTTTGGCGGATTTGGGGAGAAAGGTGCCGGCGGCAGGCCCATGATGAAAAGCCTGATCGATAAGGACACCCTTTTTATGTCTGCCGATACACTGACCTCTTTTAAACCAGATTCTGCCAGTGATGTCCGCGAATTATTTGCCCACCGAGATGTAAGGATTTTTAAAAGCGACCTTCAAGCGGCCTGCGATTCCCTTACATTCAGCAGCGCCGATTCGATCTTCTGGTTTTATAAGATCAATAACCAACCAGTCATCTGGTCTGATACCTCGCAATTTTCGGGCGATACAATCAAGATGTTGTTGAAAAACAATAAATTAGACCGACTTTGGTTGCGCCAGAACGCCTTGGTGATCAATTCCGATGATGGTATTCTTTTCAACCAGATCAAAGGGCGAAACTCCACTGTTTTCTTCCGCGACGACCAGGCCCGCGAGATGCTGGTGGAAGGCAATGCGCAAGCCGTGTATTATGCGGTCGATGACAAACAAGCGTATATCGGCCTGAATGAAACCGAGTGCTCGGAAATGCGGCTCTTCTTTGGCGATAACAAAGTGGAAAGCATCAAATTTTACCAGCAGCCGACCGGCAAATTTATCCCGATGAAACAGGTCGGAAAGGATGCTAAGAAATTGGACGGGTTTTTCTGGGATAGGGTGCGGCGGCCTAAGGGCGTGGGGGATTTGTAACGTACCAATTTACCAATGTTGAACCTCTACGAGGTCGGGATTCTGACGTTGCATTGTTGTTCAACCAAGCTACCAATGTTGAACCTCTACGAGGTCGGGATCCTGCTCTGGCAATGTTTTTCTTACCAATGTTGAACCTCTACGAGGTCGGGATTATTCACCACAAATTTTCCACTGGATTGAAACAGACCTCGTAGAGGTCCAACATTGGTAGCCCAATAACCCAAAATCCCGACCTCGTAGAGGTCCAACATTGGTAAACATTGGTGGCAATCAATCCGGATTGAAAAAATCAAATATTCTTTTCTTCCCGATATCAATCTCGAAATCTTCCAATATTTTCCTGAATTCTACTTCAAAGGTTTTTTTGCGATGATGTTCCTTTTGGTTCAAAATATACTTACAAACCGCGTCTCGATGAGATCGGCTGTATGAAAATGCGCCATATCCTGCTTGCCATTCGAATTTGGATTTCGATAACTGATGCTCACGGATATAATCATCCGTAGAAATTTTAATCTCACGCACCAGATCTGGCAATGATTCTGAAGGTTTAAACCCTATAAAAATATGAATATGGTCAGGCATTCCGCCGATCGCTAACAATTTATTGCCCCGATTCTGGATAATACCCGTTGCATAACGATAAAGGTCATTTTCCCAATCGGGACGGATCAATGATTTCCGGTTTTTAACGGCAAATACCGTTTGGATGTAGATTTGTGAAAATACGTCTGCCATGTTTTCAATGGTTGTTTAGGTTTCCTTTATTAAAGTTAGGGAGTTTTCTATAATTTACAATGGTATCGGAATCCATCGTTATAATATATTACGCATTTCGATTCTACACAAAAAGGTTCATCAAATACGCTCATGTAAATTCATCCCGATGATGCTAACCAGGGTGGGTGCTAAAAACGGGACTAATTGTTTCCGGGATCGGAATCTAAGGTTGATGCGGGCTGCGAATAACGGCTTACTCCTCGATTTGGATCGGTTCCAAACCCAATTCCTTCCGCCATTCATTCACCATTGCCGCATTTTCCAGGGGGAAAAGTCTGAGCTTTTCCCCTTCGCTGCCAGGTGGCCGGTATTGTGTGCCGTAGTGTTGCGGAAGTCCGCGATGGACCAACATACGATCAGACAGGGTGGCATAATGTATCCACTCCGCCTCTCCTGCTTCGCAGCGATCTTTCAATAAGGGCAGGTATCGAGCAATCATCGAAGTATCGGCGGTATGGCTGATCACTAGAAAAGCGGTCTTAGCAGGGCGTTCTCCCACCTCTGATATTTTCGGCCAATCAAAGCCGATCAGCTTGATTAAAGCGTGCACATGTGCTTCATCCAGAAGACTACTTGTATCGCAAATGAATGATACATCCCAGCGGCGATCAGTACTGTCCATAGCCCCCATATAAGCCTGCAGGCCTTCAATATAACGATCCAGGGTGCGGCATTTTTGGTCTTCTGCACCGAGAGAATCCAAGCTAAAAGCCAAGGCTGGCTGTTTCTGCGTGCGATAGGCTGCCTTGACTTTTTTGAGCACTACAGCACTCCATGTAGGATCTGCTTTTAGGGGATCGAGACGCGGGTCGAACAAGGCGAGAATCTTTCTTCGATCAGGTGCGAGGTTTAGCCAGATGTTTAGCAGTTTGAACGCTTCGGCTTTTTCACCTGCAAAAACGTGCAACAACAAGTACCGGTAAACCATTAAATGCATGGAACAATCCATCTGCTGGATCTGGACAGATCGGTTCCGTTGCCGGCCGGCTTCGCTTCGGTTTTCGGCCAGTGGACTCTCGTCGCCCAAACCAACCGGCAGGAATCTAAACCGGGGAATTCCATGTTTTATCTCCAGGTAATCCAGGGTGCTTTTTATGCGAGCCTTTGCCAGCGCTTTGTTATGATTCCCAATACTATCCGTCCGACCAATGATCATGAAAGCCGCTGAAGGATTCGCTTTTGCCCTATAGGCAAACGAGTCCAGGATGAGCAAGGTCGCTGGCGCAAGCAGGCTATCGTTGGAGCTAAAAAAACACGCTGCACCTTCAATTTCATCCGGTATTTCCGCCTTCTCTTTTGCGGTATACCTGCAATAGGGTACTATGAGCGCGGAGGAATCTTTAATTCCGGTCACCTCTTTAATGGCTATATCATCTATATAAAACCGGTTGTCATGGCCGATCTGGTTGACCGGCGGCCTTTCATCGTCCGTAAACACTCCAAAGACCAACACTTGAAGGTTACAAAGTGGTCTGACCAGCCATTTTATGGGGTACCAGGCTCCAAAAACAACCGTATCCAGCCGAAAAGCATTGCCTTCCAACAGCTTTCCGGTTGGGTTGCGCACCCTTTTTGGATAGAGGTTGATCCCAATAAAGCGGGCGTAATCAGCATCCGATTCAGGAGCGGGCAGAATATGGAGCCAAAATGAAATCTCGTATACTTTCCCAATTTCCAGCGGGTGGGAAAGTTGGGTGCCTAAATAGGCGGAACAGCCCCGGGTTTTATGTTCCTGATCCAGGCAGGAGGGCATATAATCCAACTCCATCATGTTGCAGCCAGCATGCGGACTTACTTTATCAAAATTGCAAATCCCATTGTTGGCTGCGGCGGATTGCTTTTTTAAAGTACAATCACAAATAAAAGCATAGCTGCCATTCAGGTTTTCCCAGGGTGGAATGATCGCATTATATTTATTCTGGAACATCGGACAGTCAATGCAATCCAATGCACCATGTGCTTCAAATCCGCCATTTTGAAGCAGATTTTGGGCGTTTAAAAGCCCGATAAGGGCAAAAAAAATAGAAAAGCAGGGCAGGAGTTTGGGCATACAAGCAATGAACGGTTTATTGAAGTGATTCATTGCCATAAAAAATCCGTGTCTCATCTGTGATATCCGTGTTTCCCCCTCTAAGATGGAACACGGATGATGCGGATGAGACACGGATTAAATGGATCAAAGCTCCCCGGCCAACAACCTCAACCGAATTTCCGCTGCCTTTAAATTAAACAACACCAGATCCCGCCGAGACAACGCTTGTTGCAGCGTATACTGGGCAATTTGGGGCTCGAGTCCATTCGTAGTTCCTAACCGAAAACGCTCTGTACTCACGTTGAGGTTTTCCCGTGCACTACGCACATTGTCCGCTTCAAGACTCAAAATTTGTTGTTGACTTGCGAAGGCTGCTAACTGGTTGTCCAACTCGGTAGCCACAAAAAGACGTTGATTGTCCAATCGAAGGGCTGATTGCTGGGCCGCAAGTTGAGCCGTTTCTACCTGCCGTTTGATATTTCCACCCGTATAGAGTGGCAGCACAAGACCTGCACCGACGGTCAGACCAGCCTGTGTATTGCTCAAAGTAAATCCTGCGCCATTATCGGATCGAACGGCATTGAATTGGCTGTTGCCTGTGATACGGACCTTGCTGAGGGCGCGGTTTTCATCTACGACCAAGGCGGCAATTTCTGCTGATTTTTGAAGCGAAAGCAAGGTAGGGTTGTTGGCTAAAATTTTCTGCTCCAACTCGTTGCGTATCGGGTTGTAAGTCGTATTCAGCGTTTCGTCCACCCTGAACGCCGTTTCGGGCGGGCGCACAAGCAGGCGGTTGAGACCCCGTTTGGCGTTCTCCGTGGCTGTTTGTTGCAATATCAGGTCGGCACGGCGTTGGTTGAGGTCTATACGGGCTTGCATGGCATCTGTTTGTGCAGCAAAACCAGCTGCCAGCCTGACCTCAGCGATACGCAAGCGCTCCTCATTGAGCACGATTACTTCCTCCAAAGCCCGCTCCTGCATTCGCCCACGCACGATCTCATAGTAGCCTTGTAGCACATAGGCCGTGGTCAACTGTACGGTATTCTGCAAGTTGACTTTACCAAGAGCTTCCAGCTCTTCCAGCCTTTTTTTGGTGATCTGCATTCTGCGCCCGTCGAAAAGGGTCCAGGCGAGCTGTACCCCTGCATTGGCGTTATTAAAAGGCGCACCAGACTTCTGATACTCAGTTCCGTCGGCCAGTTTTTGTTGAAAGGCACTTAGCGTAAGGTTTTCATTGGCGACCAGATTTATGGTCGGGAGCATTCCTGCGTTTCCGCGGGTGTTGTTGAGGCGGGCAATACCGGCATCAGCCTGACTGATCTGGATATCATAGTTGGCTTCCAGCGCGATGCGCACGGCTTCGTCAGCGCTAAGAAGCGGATCAGCGGGGTTTTGGGCTAAACCTGGCAAGACGAGGAATATGCCCGCCGTCGTAAAAACGAGGACGGATAAAGCAAGGAAACGATTTTTCATGGCGCAAAAGTAAGGAACTGTGGCGCTTAGGATTTTGAAAAATCAACCGTTGGAATAACCTGCAATAAAACCAGGTATTATCCTGCTTTGTTTATTAAGAAGCATCCTTGTTCAGAACTACCCTATGTGGAGGCTACAAATACAATGCCGATTAGGCCGTTAAATACGGGACTTATCCAAGCATACTACAGTGCCAATTTCTCCTCCTCTTACACTTAAGGTGTAAGGATGCGAAATCATTGAAACAAAAAGCAAGGCAGAACTTTTTCCAAAAAAAAAGACCTTCCGAACTGGAAGGCCTTGTGGGCACAGAAGGACTCGAACCTCCGACTTGCTGCTTGTAAGGCAGCCACTCTGAACCAACTGAGTTATGCGCCCTTAGCGCGTTTAGCGGGTGCAAATGTATGACGACTTACTTGAAACCCCCAAATTTTTTTAGAAAAAAAATATATTTTTAAAAATAGTTGTTCTGGAGCCTTTATCCGCATTTTTTAATTCAAAATTCCAGCGCTTAGAAAGGCGCCCTACACTATATAACAATAACTTAATCCAGAGAATCAACGTGTCTCCTCAACACCTTCGACATTTACACCCAAACTATATTGATCGATGAAACACCTCCTGTTTACCCTTTCGCTCGTATTCACTATCAGCCTTCTTTTGGGTCAAAACCATGGTGTTAGCACCCTGCAAGTACCCGGCTTATCTGAATATTGCAAGATCGACCCTGCCGGTCACAGCGTATTGCCCAGTGGTCGTTATGTGACTCCGGCAGGCAAAACCCTGCGCATCACCCGCTCACCTTTCGGAATGGCTTTGTCGCCCGACCAAAAAAAAGCACTGGTGCTGCACCACAATGGCGTGCTGACGCTGATTGATCTGCAACAACCTGATCTGGCCACGCGGGTGCCAAGTTATGATAAGAAAATCCTGGCCATTAACAACGCCACTTTCCTCGGTGCTGCGTTTGCACAGGATAACATGACGGCCTATCTGAGCGGAGGGGATGGAGGCAACATCATTGTATTTGATACCGAAACCTTGCGCAAAAAAGACTCTATCTCGCTGAATGGGCTTTTCGGCGGAATCAATTATACAGATTCCTACACTTCTGATCTGGCGCTGGATGCCACCCGCGGAATGATTTATGCCCTCGATCGAGGCAACAATCGCCTTGTAAGGGTAGAAATTGCCAGCAGACGCATTACCGGATCGGTCAACGTGGGCCGTATCCCTTTTGGCATCAC
>CANJPT010000091.1 GCA_947476195.1 Lewinellaceae bacterium
ATCGACCAGCTGGAGGCATCCAGACGGGTACGCTTTGGTACGATAAAGCCTTTTTTCATATCTTTGTTTTCTGCAAAGGTCAATAGGCTGCAGATACCCAGCAAGATGGGGTTCGTCGGAGGCTTACGGAAAGTCAAACTTGCACTTTTTGGAAGCGGCGAACTGTTTCACCTTTTTTAGGGTCGTGCTGTAAACCTCAATTGACCCTTCACTGTACCGCCTTTTTGTTCCCTGCTTTCGGGTGTTGATGAATTGCTCAAAAAATTGGATGAAATTTTTCTTGGATGCAGACGGGTCTACCTTGTTCGTAAATATGTCCAACTCACGCTTGAACAGGGTGTTGTTCAAAATCACCTTTTCATTTTGGTAGCGGGCATTTATACTAATGGCCTCGCTCGCGAGTTTGTCGAGTTGAATGCTGATGTCTGAATTTTCATGGGGACGTGTTAGGGAAATTTTAGGTCGTTGCCTTTTGGGATGCCAATCATCTTCAAGGATGGTGAACTTGGTGTGGTATCGGAGGCGTTTACCTTTTTCGTAGACGTAAGTAAGGTAAATCTGGAATTTGGGATGGCCTGTATCCTTTAAATAAAATCGAACCTCTGCCATGTTGATTGCCTTTGGGTAAGGTGAAATAATCAGAAACGTAGGCAAACTTACGATACTCTGATTTAATGGTGGCAGATTTGGTGGCAAAAAAATAGTGCCAGTTAGGATTATTTCGTTTTGTTTAGTAACTTTGCAAAACGTTTACGATTGATAATCAATCATTTAATCCTAAATGACACTAACGAGTACTAATACTGGGCGGAGAGAGAGGGATTCGAACCCCCGGTACCTTTGACAGTACGTCTGATTTCGAATCAGGTGAACACGTTTTCCTTTCATCTTTTTGCATTTTCTTTTATTAGCCTAAACGTTTGATTTTGAGCATTTAGACTATTTTTTGCCTTCCTTCTTTTCCTTTGGCTGGAAAATATTTTCCGCGTTTGTATGTAAATCGTATGCACCGACATACTTTTGCACATACAAACAAGCGAAGCAATGGCCCAAAGGATTACCATTAAGATCGTACTCGACACCCGCCGCGCCAAAACAAGCGGCCTATTTCCCGTAAAAATCCGCGTTACCTTCCAACGCGAGCAAAAGTATTTCCCTGTTTCTAAGCCCGCCAAGCCCGCCAAGCCTGACCAGCCTGACCAGTCCATCAAACCTTCCCTAGACCCGTTCGACCTTTCAAGCGATGACTTCGCCCGTGTTTATGGCGACAAGCCGAGGGGTGATTTCAAGATATGGAGGGAATACTTAGATGGCATTGAACATGAGGCAAAAAACGCCGCCAAAGGTTTGCCCATGTTCACCTTCCACGCTTTTGAGGCGGCAATGTTCGGAGTACAGCCCACAAAAAAAAGCGGCAACCTGGCAGAAGTGTTTAAGGCCAAGATCGAAGGCTTTTTAAAAGATGGTCGTATCAGTTCGGCAAAGTCTTACCAATGCAGCCTTAGTTCCTTAGACGGGTTTAGGTCTGGGCTAAAACTTTTGGACATTACCCCGCAATTTCTCAAAGCATACGAACAGCACATGGCCACTCGTGGGCATAGCCTGGCCACGACTGGTATCTACTTGCGAAACCTTCGCGCAATCATAAACGAAGCAATCGAAATCAAGGTGTTACCAAAGGAAGCCTACCCTTTTGGGAAAACTAACGACCGCTATAAAATCAAGAAAAAGGGCAACAAAGCAGAGCCCTTGAAGCAATCGGATGTTGCTTTGATCTACAACTACCAACCAAAGAGCGGTTCGGAATCTTACGCCCGCGACTTGTGGATTTTTGCCTTTTTGCTCAATGGTGCAAACATGATGGATGTATGTTCTTTGAAATATAGGGACATTGATTTTCCCGGCGAACGCATCACCTTCTACCGCTCAAAAACAAAAAGAACCGCTACCGAGCCACCACTTATTGAGGTGAGCCTTACAGAGCCATTGCGGGCAATCATTGAGAAGTGGGGAAATTTTCAAGCAAACCTAGACACCTATGTTTTCCCAATCTTTGAGCGGACGATGACTGCCGAGCAGAAATACAAGGCCAACGGGAACATCCGTAAGATGGTGAGCAAGTACATGGAGCGAATTGCCGCCGCCCTTGGAATTGAAAAGACGAACATCCACAACTACACGGGGCGCGATTCGTACGCAGCCGCGCAAAGGTCGGCGGGCGAAATAGGCGACGCAATCGGTGAAGCATTGGGACACGGGAACAGAAAAACAACGGACACTTACCTGGACAAGTTCGGAAAAGATACACAAGACCGCATGGCCGGGAATGCGCTGCGGTTCATCGGCGAATCTGACACCGACAAAAAATAAATAAAAAAACCCGCGCCTACTTTCGAGGGGAAGCGCGGGCAACAATTCACATTTTAAACGAATAAAAAATGAATCCATTTGAGCGCAAATTTAGAGAATTTGCACAAAATCTGACCGCAAAAAATGCGGAGGGTAACGCGGAACACATTGCCGCCAAGTCAAGCGACGTTTTCGCGGACAAGCCGTTTACTACCGAATTCGCCACCGTTTACAAAATTGCCCAATGGGGGCAAAGTGTAGCGCAGGTCGTAACGTTCCTTACAACGGCGGCTTTAGGTGTTTACGTTTTCCAACACATCGTACCTACTTGGTGGGGAATTTACATTGCCGTCCCTTTGGGGCTGCTTTTTTCGTTCGGGGCGGAAAAGGCAAAACGCTCGACTTTGGCAATATCATCTAAGCACATTTTGAAGTATCGGACTTTTGGCCTTGTCGGGTTTATGGCGATGCTCGCAATGTGTATCAGTATTGCCGCCGCTTTGCTAGGTTCAAAGGAACTGCCGGGTATTGTGTACCCGATGCCGGCACGGTCTGTTGACGCTGGCAACGTGGCTGCCTTGACTGCCGATGTTGACCGGGTGCAAAAAGACATTGATCGGGTGCAAAGCAATCTCCGGAGCGAAAAGAATTGGATAGCAGAAAACAGGACTTTGCCCAAACTACAAAAAGAACGTGCCGCCCTGGTTGAACGTAGGGATGCCGCCAACAATGCCGCCGAGGGTAGAGGCGATGCCCAACACGCCGAGGCCCTTGCAGATCGGGCGGCAAAGGTTGACAAGATGCAAGTGTATAGTGTGGGGGCTGCCATTGTTGCCGAGTTGGTTTTTCTGCTTTGCACCGGGTTCATATTCTACTATTTGTTTAGGCACTTCGCCCAGACTGAACACGAAGCCGCCGAGGTTGACGCAGCCGCTACCATAGCCCAATCCAAGCCCGTAGCGCAAGCGGTTAACGGCAAATCCTTTGCAGCAAATTTGAGCACAAAGCCCGATTTTGTCCACTACTCGACAGCCGCGCCCGCGCCCGCCCGCGATGACTCAATGAGTAATGGCGCAATGAGTAACACGGTGGTGATTGACAGCAGCATGAAGCCGTGTGCATGGTGTTCTACACTTTATAAGCCAAAGACCACATGGCAAAAATTCTGCTCGACCGACTGCAAACTTTCCGAAAACGAACACCGTGTCGGCACTCGGTTTGACCCTGCCAAAGCGAAGTTCAAAAAGAAAACAGGTACTTGATATTTCACCCGGCAAGGGCTGGCCGTGTGGGTAGCCCTTGCTCATCATTGCTCTATTATGGCTATTGGCTTTATTGACCCGATTCAGACCATCTATGAAAATATAGAAAAGGTTATGGCAGTCCCTTCGTATTTGCTTGAATTGAAACCTTATCAGATAGATGAGATTTCAAAACTTGCAAAAACGAAGAAGCGCATACTATTAAAAAAGTATGGCTTGGATGAATCAATGGAGGTTCCCTTTTATGATTTTATGACTCAGGGTGAACCAATGCCGTCAATAGAAGATTGCGATGAATGGTTGAACGCCGAACGAATCCAGTCTTTAGTTGAACCGCCAAAAATAGAGCGGCAAAAAAGGACGGGCAAGGAATCTCAACGCTGTTATGCCCTTTTCTATTTCTACCTACAAAAGGCAGGACTTTACCCGGATTTTACGGACAACGGGCAAACTAAGGAAAAGAGCATTCAGGAATTGACGGCAAAACTAATTGTGAGCGCACAAAGATTTGAGCAGATATACAACAAGGTCAGCACCGATCAAAAAGAGCGGACAAACCCGGGTTTTATCAAAGACTTAATTCGTGCTATCCAGTTACTTGCAGAAAATCCAGAACATGAAGTGGCAAAAGCCATTGCCCAGGATGAATTAAATATAGCGACCAGTAAAAAAAGGTAACGCTTTTAGTAACGTTACTTCGACCGTTACGCCCAAGATCGCCCCATAGGTTTGTGCCATTATTAAACAAAAATATGGCAATGGCAAATCCTTTTGAGGCGATAGACGCTCGACTTTCCAATATTGAAAGTCTCCTAATTGATATAAAGCATGGCGGCAAATCGCTTGCTGCACAGACTATGCCCACGCATGGCCGGGTGATGACTTTGCCCGAATTGGTGGCTTATTCTGACATGGCGGCAAGTAGTATTTACAAATTGACCGCCGCCGGGGAAATTCCACATGGCAAGCGGGGCAAGAAACTCTATTTCGACCGCGAAGCCATTGACGCTTGGCTATTGGAACGCCCGGCACACACGAAGTCTGACACAGAAAGAGAAGTGAATCAATTTTTGGTGAACGCTGGCAGTCGTCGGCGGGTAGCCTAACATTAAAAAAGCCGCGCACCAGGAACGGGTGAACGGCTTAAAAAAATCTTGACGATGCAAAATTACAATATACAAAGCGTATCAGCAAACGCCACATCCAACGGCGTATCAGACCCGCCGCCCGCCGCCGCTTCGCCAATCGAAAGCATGGCGGATGCTGCGATGAGATACCACGCTGCCGGGTTACGGATTACAACCTGGAAGCCTGACCCCGAACCAAAAAACCAATTCTCACCTTGGGCGCAATACCGCAATAGTCAATCGGTAGAACAAGTGCGTGCCATAACAAAAAAAACATTTGAACGCCTGGCAATACTTACGGGGGTTGATGATCTGGAGGCGATTGATATTGATACCAAGCACGACCCGAAAAAAACCATTGACAAAGAGTTTTTCGACCTATGCCGGGAATATGAAACAGCCGCCGCCGCACTTGCAAAATGCGTCATTGTCCGTACCAAATCGGGCGGGTTGCACATCATTTACAGAGCAGAAAATTTAGGGGGGAATCAAAAGTTAACCACCCGCGAAGAAAGTAAGGAAGCTGTGATTGAGACGCGGGGAAAAGGCGGTTTGATATACGCTGCACCTTCGCCCGGTTACACCCTGGAGCGAGGTGATTACACCAATATTCAGAAAATTAGCAATGATGAGCGGAATGAGCTGATTAAGGTTGCCCGGCTTCTTTCTCATCGGCCTGAAGTAGTTGCCACTGGAGAAAAGCCGGGAGAGGCGTACAATGCCGCTCACACCGTCCTGGAATTGGCTAATGAATACGGATGGAGCGAAGTTAGCAGGGATGGAGATACGATCTATTTAAACCGCCCCGGGGCAAAGAATCCAAAAGGGGTGGATGCTTCAATAATTACCACAAAAACAGGGGAGCAGCGTTTTTATCCCTTCAGCACATCCACCGCTTTCGATGCGCAAAAGTGCTATTCCCCATTTGCAATGTACGCGGTGGAAAAGCACAGGGGAAACTTTATAGAGGCCGCCCGGGAATTGGGGAAATTGGGATATGGTAAAACACCAGATGAGGCCAAAAAAAAGGATGAGGCAAAAGGAAAGGATCCGAAAAATAGTATCACATCTAAACTACAAAAGTCTTACACCCGCATCCTTGAAGCCGCCGCGCAGGATATTGTCTGGACACCCGCCTGGATTAGTTTTAACGATGCTCCAATATTTTCAAAGGGAACTATCAATGTGATACAAGGAAAGGCCGGGGTGCATAAATCGCGACTTGCTGAAACCATTTGCGCCCTATTGCTTGCATCGTTATCAGATACCAAACGCGATTTCTTAGGCTTCACCAAACACATACTTGGAGCAGGTTTTTGCGTCGGATACATTGACACCGAAAGAAATACTCAAGAGCATTTTCCAGCAGCAGTTCAACGGATGAGGGAGCGGGCTGGACTTGACAGGAAGGTGGACAATGGTAGGTTTTTTCCGGTATCAATCAAAGACATTGACCGAAAGGAAAGGCTTGAAGCGGTTAAGACATGGATTGAGTTTATCCGTGATACAATGGCGGTGCAAACATGGAATCTATTTATCGTGCTGGACGTAGTTACGGACTGCGTAGCGTCATTTAATCGCGATGATGAGAGCCTTGCCTTATTCGATTACTTAGGCCGTCTGTGCGAAGATTTCGGGGTTACATTCCTATTGGTACTGCACGAAAACCCTTTTTCCGAAAAAGCCCGGGGGCATACTGGCACAGAGGCAATGAATAAGGCAGATACACAAATTCAGATTGGCTACGATTCGAGTACCAGCACAGATGAGACGGATCTTATTAAAGTGCGATTTCTGAAAACCAGAAATTCAGCACGACCTAAACCTTTCTTTCTGCAATACTCAAAAGAGCAAAATGGTCTGATAGTCGCTGACCCGGACGACGTTACCGCGCACCTTGACAGCAAACGGAAAAACAAGGATGAGGGGCTTTTGATTGACAAGTTGATGGGGGTCTTTGATCTGTGTGATGAGATTAGTCAAAAGGAATTGATTGAAAAATTGGAGGATCTTGACTGGAGTGATAATACTGTAAAATCTAAATTGGACGCCTTGATTAAGAATAAGACCCCGATCCAAAGTAAGGCGGGGGCGAAGTGCAAACTATCAAAGCAAGGTAGTTCTGGCAAGCCTACATTTTACTTCCTGGAGCCAATGGAAGCGGCGGCGGATCCTTCGCCCGATGATCTGGAGGATCCGCCATTCTGACCCTTAAAACCCACCCAACCAAACCAATTCCCTTATATGGCTTTTGGTTTGGTTGGGTAGTCTGGAGGGCATATAAGAACAGGTATAAAAACTAAAACTACCCACCCAACCAAACCAAATACCATATAGGGCTTTTTGGTTTGGTTGGGTGACTAAAAGATGAGTTATGAAAAAGGAGCAGACACCACTTGAAGCCGCCGCCGAATTGCTGGAGCAGTACGGATGTTATGCGCTGAAGGTTCAACCAATCACAGAGGCAAGCGAAAGGGATTGGATCGAAAGCTGTGAACGATGCTACAGGCTGGCAGACTACAATGACGCAAGAGCGGCACGGCTGGCAGCAGTGGCCACCACCACCGGCGGCGCTGGAAGTAGTACCAGGATAGCATCAACACCCAAAGCAAAGCGGCAAAAGAAAGCAGCACCAGGAACGGGAACGGCTGCGATGTTTGAGGTAGTAAGGGAGCCTACGTATAGAGGGGGGGGTAAAAATCGTATAGCCCTTTCGGCTTAACATCGTCTGCCCCACGCTACACACATACTGCCAATGTTTCAAAAGTGGGGTATCCCCTAAAAAAACAACCTCAAAACCCACTAAAAAAAGCTATTAAAATACAAACACTATGCAACGTAAAAGCGACCAACAAAAGCAAAATTCAGGCACGTTTCGACCTGGAAGGGAAAAAAGCAAAGTAGATCCGACCGGATTACTAAAAGAGCTACCAATGCCGCCTTTTGAGTTGACAGACCGCGCCCTGGGAATTTACATCGAAGAAGGCAACGAACTGATTTTGCAAGGCATTTTAAAGCCGTCTGACATTCGTTTGCTGGCAATGTATTGCACAGAGGTTGCCACATACATCGAACTAATGGCAGCCGCCCAATTAGAGGGCATAATCATTGAATTGCCCAATGGAATAAGCACCTCAAGTGCATACCGTAAGGCTGCCGAAAGTTCGCTCAAAAATAGCAGTGCCTTAGCAGACAAATTAGGGATTTCCCCGATTGGACGGGCAAGGCTTGGAATTCGGGATTCAGCACCAAGCGGCAAACCTGATCCCTTAGACCCATTTATGCAATTTTTATCTAATTGAAATTTTAACCGCCAAACATGGCAAAACAAACAAACACATGACACAACACAACGACCGCGCCCCAAAAATTGACAAATTTATTTTCGAGCGCAATCAGGAAACCTACACTTTTGACCAAAAAGGCGACATCCTACACCTGGAATTTAAAACCGCGTTAGGATCTGGCTACCCTGATACCTTCAACGTCGTACTACCTACACCCCGACGAATGGAGCAAACGACCTCAAAGCCGATCATGTTTGCTTCAAAGGCTTGGTTTGAGACCGGCGGCAAAATCTACTTTGCCATAGTCGCACATTTTGACTGGCCGGTAATTGAGGGCGCCGACAATATCCCATGTATTGGGTGGGCAATAGATCCGGTCACGATGCAAAGTGTGGCACGCCTGGAAACCATCGGCCAACGTGAACCGTCCGACATCCTGGGAGGGCTGGCGGCAAAGGTGATGCTAAGCAAGACCGGGAAACCCCTGGGAGCTGGAAGCCTTAAAACCAAAGTAGGCGAAATTGATCCTATCGAAATGACCCAAACCTGGGAGGCAAAACTTGAAGCAAGCGGGATACCAACCTACACCGTGACCGGACACGCCAAAGATCTACGCCTGGCAGGTGTAAAGGATCTTCCAACCTTCAAATACTTCACAGAGGGCCAAACGTTTGCGGATGCAAATACCGGTTTATCCCATGCCGTTGTAAAAGATTGGACAGGGCTTTACCATGTAGTCAGCTACACCGGAAACCAGATTATTCAGGAAACCAGATCTAAAACCACAGATGCCGCCTTTTTGGTCATTGACGGTTTAAACAAATCAATTGAAAGCCCATGGAAAATTTAAAGCCAATCGAATACCGGTTACTTCCAAAATATGAAGATAAGCCGCCGTTATTCAAAAAAGGGAAAAAGGGAACGCTCAAAGGTTACGCCATAATTTGGGACACCCCGTACTACTTTGGAGCCTATATTGAGAAAGTGAGCCGGGATGCAATCAAAGACGCGGATCTTTCGGACATAGTTTGCTGCCTGAATCACTCAGCCGATCTTGTGCTGGGTAGAACTACGGCAAACACGCTAAAGGTCGGCAGTGACAGTCGTGGTTTATGGTATGAGTGCCAAATTCCAGACACCCCAACGGGGGCAGAGGTTCAGGAATTGGTAGAACGTGGCGACCTGCACCAATGTAGCTTTTCTTTTCGCCTGGCAAAGGGTGGGGACACATGGGAGCAAAAAGACCCTGGAAGTCAACCAGTGCGAACATTAACCGCGTTTCATAGTATTGTGGATGTATCGGTAGTCACATGGCCCGCTTCGCCTACGACGTCTGTTTATGTTGCCCGTACTGCACCGGATGAAGTAGATCCAGATAATGAGATTGACCGGATCCATGCAGCACAAGCGCAAATGATGGAGCGGGGCAATGCTCAGTTAAAAGCCCTGACAGCTGGAAGCACTACGACTACCACCTGGACGCCAACGGTAAGCCTAACAGATGCCGATTTTGCCCGCATGGAATCAATTATGAAATGGGACGCGGAATTGCAGCTTTTGAAGATGAAATCTGAACGGGCTACCCTGGCAACCATTGACGCCACCCTAGCACGGATGCAAGCTGAAATGGACGCCTACCAACCAAAACCTTTTAAATTTTCAAACAATGCACGGAAATATTGAAACCAACGACAACACGCTCTATGTCGAAAGAGCGGTGCAAGGCAAAAAAAGCGGGCGTGCCAATATGGTAGTACCGCCACACATCAGGCTTAAAGATCAAAGCGAAGGCAAAGACCAAGCCCTGGAAAGCCTGAAAGCCTGGCAGGATAGCCAACGGGAAAAGGAGCTGGAGGAACGTCTGAAAGAGTTAGACGCGGAACTGGCGACCTTCAAAAAATAGTTAATCGTTCTGTTTTGGATGCATTGGTGGGCGGCCTGGGCGAAAGTCTGGGCTGCTTTTTTTGTGCCTAAAGGATCATTTGCAGCCCTATTGTATGCAAGACGTATGCAAGGGATGGGATAAAACAAAAAGAGCTACGCAGTAAACTTTGCGTAACTCTTTGATAATCAGCGGAGAGAGAGGGATTCGAACCCCCGGTACCTTTGACAGTACGTCTGATTTCGAATCAGGTGCATTAAACCAACTCTGCCATCTCTCCTTTACCCGCCGAAGCTTTTTGCCCGAAGGGCAAGGTAGCAGGCAGGTATATTATTTCCCCAAGAAACTTACATAGGAAGCATACGAGGGGCGAAATCCTATCAATTCACATCAATCCTTTACCAACAAATGCTTCTTTGTAAAGGCCCTGCATGGGGGGGTAAAAATTGCTTAGCTGTAATCGCCCTTAAGGGGCAATTACAGCTAAAACTACTCACTTTTCACAAATCACCATTACCTTAAAAGGTCTATGGCAGTAAACGCGGAGAGACGGGGATTCGAACCCCGGATACACTTTTGGCGTATACACACTTTCCAGGCGTGCTCCTTAAACCACTCGGACATCTCTCCTTTATCCGCCTGAACACCGCTAAAAGCAGTTCGAAGGCGGGTTTATCTAAACAACCCAAATCCCTGACGGGAAAAAGCGGGCAAGCATTTCAAATTTCGCCCTCAATGGCGCGGATGAATAATTTTCTTGGCTGTTTTCAAGCCCATCTTCATGCTGCCTATAGCGGCACTTTGGTGGTCAAATTGTTCAACGGGCGGCAAAGGTAAAAATCCAAACCACAAATTCCAAGTTTGATTCCAAGTAGAAATTTTCAAAGGCCATAAGTTTTATCTTTGCCTTCTTAGTTGCTTGCAAAAATGAGTCTAAAAAATAGGATTTCAAGCTTTCAATATGCCTTTCAAGGGCTATTGGATTTATTCCAAAGTCAAGCCAATGCCCGTATTCATGGGATTATTGCAATACTTGTAGTATCGGCAGGATTTATATTTCAGATCTCGCGGTTAGAATGGATTTCAGTCATCTGTTGTATCGCCTTAGTGTTGAGTCTCGAAGCGCTGAATACCGCGATAGAGTATCTTACCAATTTGGTCTCTCCCGGGTATCATCCGTTGGCGGGGAAGGTCAAAGATGTGGCGGCGGCGGCAGTTCTTATCTCTGCTGTGGCGGCAGTTTTGGTTGGCCTCATTATTTTTTTGCCCAAGATTTTTTCCTGTTTTTCTGTTTTGGCGCTTGATCCCACCCACTTTTAGTATTTTTTTTTTGTAATTTTTTTAAGTCTAAAAATGAGTCACTCACCTTTTTCAAAGGGCCAAAATTGTGTTTTTATAGCTTTTTTTGTCAAAAAAGGAACAATTGCAAAGCAAAAGGATTATTGCTAAGCTGATGTAAAAACGAATTTTAAAAAGGGCTTGGTGGTAATTGTACTCCTTACACTATTTTTACCCCTCGAAAATTCGCCTAGTGTTTTGGTTGAGGCATTTCTCAAGTCGGCGCAAAGTTTTTTTTGTCCTGCACACACCATATTTTACTGTCCAGGCATCTAATTGTCTGACAGTGGTTTTACAGGACAAAAATTTTTTCACCAGGCTGGGTTTCGCTGAAATCAGAGTTACGGCAAGTCAAAATTAAATCATTCATTCACAAAATTTAAAAGCAGCATGTCAGCAGCAAAACCCACTCAAGCACAACAACAAGGCGGTGGCCTTTCGGCTATTTTGCCTTTCGTTATTATCCCTGTCCTTTATGTAGTATCATACGTTATCTGGAAATATGTGTTCGGTGGACCGGGCAACTTTGTAGACGGCGACAATACAAAAGATCCACTTCCAGGCAATATGGCTGGAACAATCTTTAAAGGTGGCTTTGTAGTGCCAATTCTTTTGACCCTTTTATTCACCGTTCTTGTATTTGTTGTTGAGCGCTTCATCACGCTGGGCAAAGCTCGTGGTACTGGTGATGTTGACACTTTTGTACGCGGAATCAAAGGCTTTCTCGACAAAGGCGATCTTCATGGCGCAATTAACGCTTGTGACAAACAGAAAGGTGCAGTAGCCAATGTGGTTCGTGCAGGTCTTCATAAGTATGGTGAAATGGAAAAAGTCACCGGTATGGAAAAAGACGAAAAGATCATAGCTATCCAGAAAGAAGTGGAAGAGGCTACTACGCTGGAACTCCCGATGCTTGAGAAGAACCTTAATATTCTGGCTACTATTGCCTCTATCGCGACCCTTATGGGTCTTTTCGGTACGGTATTGGGTATGATTCGTTCATTTGCGGCACTTGCCAATGCAGGTGCTCCTGATTCCACCGCACTTGCCACAGGTATTTCGGAAGCACTTATCAATACGGCGTTTGGTATCGGCACTTCAGCCCTTGCTATCATCGCTTATAATTTCTTCACAAGCCGCATTGACTCATTGACTTACCGCATCGACGAGTCGGGCTATAGCCTGACCCAGACTTTTGCTGCAAAAGGTCATTAAACTAAAATAATATGCCTAAGAATAAGCCTAAACGGAGTGCGCCGACGATTGACATGACGGCCATGTGCGACGTGGCTTTCCTGCTGCTTACCTTCTTTATGCTCACAGCAAAAGCGAAGCCAGCGGAAACAGTAGTCATTGACACACCTTCGTCAATATCTGAGACTAAATTACCCGATGCAGGTATACTTACCGTGCTCATCGGTAGTGACGGTAAAATATTTCTCGACATGGCTGGGCAACATACCCGCCTTACGCTGATCGATGATGTAAACAGCCGTTACCAGCTTGGTCTCAACGACGAAGAAAAAATGAAATTTGCCAACCTTGGCAGTTTTGGTGTGTCGCATAGCCAACTCAAAAAGTACCTTGACCTTCCCGCATCAGAGCGTAGTGCTTTCCCTTCTACAGGAATTCCTGTAGATACAGCAGATGTTAATAAGAGCGAATTGGCCGACTGGATCCATAATGCTCGTCTCGCTCAATTCCGGATGAAGCAAGAAGGAAAAGTGAAAGATGAATATGTAATGATCGTAAAGGCCGACAAGGATACTCCTTACCCTGCAGTACAAAAGGTGATCAATACATTGACGGATATCAACGTCAATAAGTTCAACCTGATCACCAGCATGGAAGGCAAGGCTGAGAAGAAGTAACCATTTTCGTTCACAAAATAAAAGCAACAGCGATATGGCTGAAATAGCTCAAGACGGTGGCGGTGGTCATAAGAAAGGTGGTAAGGTCAGGTCCAAAAAAATGTCCACGCGTATCGACTTTACGCCGATGGTGGATTTGGGCTTCCTGCTCATTACTTTCTTCATGCTCACGACAACGCTTAATAAACCGCAAATTATGGCGCTCGTGATGCCAGATAAAGACATCAAGAAAGAAGATGTAGAGCCCGTGAAAGAATCGAAAGTGCTTACCCTTTTGTTGGGGGCCAACGATAAAGTTTACTGGTATGAAGGTATCACTGACGCCAAACTAGACTCTACGGATTATTCTGCGGAAGGGGTTCGCCAGGTCATTTTGAATAAAATGGACAAGGTTAAGGCGCAATTTCAAACGGAAACGTATAAAAAGAAGAACAAGGAGGGGGTAGAAGAGGAGCATACCGATGGATCTTACGTAAACGTTATCATCAAGCCAACCAAAGAGGCTCGCTACAAAAATCTTGTAGACGCACTCGATGAAATGGCTATTACCAAGGTGCGTTATTACGTAATTCTGGATGTTTCTCCGCTTGAAGAAGTGTTTATTAAAAACCCTGCAGCTGGTCTGAAATTTAGCGTTGACGAGCAATTAAACGCCGCTACCAAGTAAGTGCGACCCTCACAGAGCGTCAAAATTTAAAAGGAATAAAATTTAAAAAACTATGGCAGACGAAAAAAGCACAACCATCTATCGGGACATGCTGGATATTATCTTTGCCGACCGAAATAAGGCATACGGAGCCTACCAGCTTCGCCGCGAATACCCAAAGTATTTGACTCGTGCCCTTGTTATCGGCTTAGGCTTGATCATTCTTGTTTTCGCGGCCCCGCTCATTATGCAAGCTGTGAGCGGAATGCTTCCGAAAGACAAACCGGTAGATGTGGTAGCGGAACTCGGTCCTCCACCGGACATTGATCCAAACAATCCTCCGCCGCCACCGCCGCCACCGCCTCCAACACCGCCGCCGCCAACGCGTTCGACGGTCAAATTTGTGCCTCCCATTATCAAAAAAGATGAGGAAGTGCAAGAAGAGGAGCAAAAAGCAGTGGAAGAAATCCTCGATAAGAAAGAGGATGTAGGCACAGAGGATAAAAAGGGCAACGACGAAGCTCCACCTTCGGATATTAACGCTCCGAGCCTGGATCCAGTGATTGAGGCTCCCAAAGTAGTAGAAAAGACCTACGAGATGTTTGACATTCAGAAAGAACCCAGTTTCCCAGGGGGCTTACAAGAGATGTACAAGTGGCTCAACAAAAACGTTGTATACCCCGAAATGGCTAAAGAAAGTGGCACATCGGGTCAGGTTGTACTCACGTTTGTGGTAGGCAAGGACGGTAGCATTAGCGAGGTGAATATTGTAAAAGACATCGGTGGTGGCTGCGGAAAGTCGGTAAAATCCACCGTGGAAAAAATGCCGGCCTGGAGTCCTGGTGAAGCCAACGGACACGCGGTGAAGGTGCGTTACACCCTCCCTTTCAAGTTCAAATTAGAGTAGCAGAACTCCTTTTTTTGGAGTCTTTTTTCAAAAGCGGTATCCCGATGTGTTCGGGATGCCGCTTTTGCTTTTAGCCTCAGGGCTCAAGTCTGCCGCATAAGGTTTTGGTATGTTTTGATCTATTTTGACACAAGAATATTTTGAAAAAAAAGCATTGGTTCACCCACCAAAATCCTCATAGACAACATCTTATTATCAAACGACCAGGCCGGTCAGACCACAGAGAACTACTTATTTACACTTAAACTTTTATGCCATGACTACGCAGAATGCTGTGTTGCAACGCGACGCACTGGATATTATTTTTGCCAACCGAAACCGAGCCTATGGTGCTTACCAACTTCGCAGGGAATATCCCAACACACTTGGCAGGGCTTTAGGTATTGCACTGTTACTGATTGGCGTAGTGGTGATCTTGCCACGGATCTTAGCAGAATTTACAAGTTTGAATCCAGAAAAAGATCCAATTACTGTGATTGCAGAGCCTACGCCCATCAAAATTGAAATTAAGGCTCCACCTGTATCGAATTCATCAGCAGTACCGCCCAAAGCAGCCATCACCTACATGCCTCCTGTGGTAGCAGCAGACAATGATGTCCCGGAGGAAAAGTCTCTGGATGTACAAACATTATTGGACGATCCAAGGGATGTAGGGACCAAAACCATTGATGGACCGATGGATGAACCGCCATCATTGGATCCAAGCAATACAGGTTTGGGCATCGTACAAACCCCCAAACCAGCTGATGATGAGCCGGTGGATCCATTTTCAGTAAACAAAATGCCAAGTTTCCCCGGGGGAGAGTCAGAAATGTTCAAATGGATCTACAAACATGTGGTCTATCCTGAAATGGCAAGGGAAGCTGGAACTGAAGGTTCAGTTGTACTAAGCTTTGTAGTAGGGAAAGATGGGGATATTACGAATATTTCGGTCCTTAAAACCCCGGCAGGTGGCGGTATTCTGGGTAAAGAAGCTACCCGCGTAGTGCAGAACATGCCCAAATGGAGCCCTGGAGAAGCAAATGGACATGCGGTAAAAGTCAGGTTCACGCTTCCCATTCGTTTTGCCCTGAAATAGTCCAGCTGCTCAACATTCCAGTCTTCCAAAAAAGACGCCTGCCAGAAGAATTCTGCCAGGCGTTTTTTTATTTATATTTTTACCTTTCGGGCAGTTTCCGGCATCACTCAATCACTTTTTCCGACTTAGCCAAACACAACGGAGGAAATTACTCTATCAACTTTGCACTATGCCTATATCTCGTCGCCAACTATTAAAAACCCTTGGAACCGCCACGGGTGCCGCTATCCTGAGCGGTTTTTCTGTAGAACAGAATTTTTTTCATATCCCTTTGCTTTCAGCAGAAAATCCACTTTATAAAAAGCCGTCGAAACCGATTACCGTTGTGACCATCGGAGCGGGTGCGCGCGGTAATGTATACGGTGATTATGCCCTGTCATATCCCGATGAATTGGATGTAGTCGGTGTGGCAGAGCCTATATCCCTTCGCAATGAGCGGTACACCAATAAGCACAAGATTGACGATGCCAACCGCTTTACTACCTGGGAACAGGTATTCACCCGCCCCAAATTTGCCGATGCGGTGTTGATCACCACGCCGGATAACTTGCACTATGGTCCTTGCATGGCCGCCCTCAAAGCTGGCTATGACGTGCTTTTGGAAAAACCCATTTCTCCGTCCGAAAAAGAATGCCGGGATATCCTTGCGTTGGCAAAAAAAACAGGTCGAATCGTAGCAGTTTGTCATGTGCTGAGATACGCACCCTACTTTGAAAAACTACGTGAAGTGCTGCAAAGTGGAGCCATCGGTGAAATTGTAAGTATTCAACACATGGAGCCAATTGAGCATATCCACATGAGCCATAGCTATGTTCGTGGTAACTGGCATGATAAAAATGCCACCACACCCATCATCCTTGCCAAAAGCTGTCATGACCTTGATATCCTCCGTTGGCTCGTTGGCAAGCCTTGCAAAAAGATTGTTGCGATGGGCAGCATTAAGTGGTTTAAGAGTGAAAATGCTCCTGCTGGCAGCACAGATCGCTGTATGAATGGTTGTGCGGTCGAAAGCAACTGTCCTTATTCTGCTATGAAAATTTACTACCGAAACCGTCAGCGTACCTATGTATTCGACCTGCCGGAAGATAAAGAGAAACAAGGCGATTATATTCTTGAAAAACTCCGCACGACCAACTATGGTCGCTGTGTGTATCGTATGGATAATAATCAGGAAGACCATTACATCGCTTCGATGGAATTTGAAGGCGGCATTACGGCCAATTTCTCTATGGAAGCTTTCACGTCTTACGATGGTCGCAGAACCCGTGTAATGGGAAGTATGGGAGATGTTGTGGGAGATATGGAAAAGTTTACCCACACCGATTTTCGCACGGGGAAAAGCACCGTATATGACAACTCCAGTGGCGACGGACATGGTGGCGGCGACTGGCGTTTGCTGCGGAACTGGCTTCAGGCAGTCTCTCAGCACAAGCCTGAATTACTTACGTCTACCATTGATGCATCCATTGAGAGCCATGTGATGGGATTCATGGCAGAAAAAAGCAGGAAGACGGGGAGGATAGAAAGTGTTCGGGTCTGAGGACAGATGCGATTCACCCAAACATTTCTTGCTCCACCCATTGACAAATAATATGGCCAATTAAAATATGGGCTTCCTGAATGCGTGGCGTGTCAGTGGAAGGAACATTGAGCAGCACCTCACAAAGGGATGCCATTTTGCCGCCGGTTGCTCCGGTAAGGCATATAATGGTCATGCCTTTTTCCTTCGCCATTTCAATGGCTTTCAGGATATTGGGTGAATTTCCAGAGGTGCTTAGAGCCACCAGTACATCGCCCGGCCGCCCGGCTGCCTGAACCATTCTGGAAAATATGGCATCATAGCCGTAATCATTTGCGACGGCGGTGACATAGGATGTGTTGACGTGCAAGGCTTCCGCGTACAAGGGTGGACGGTCGGAATAAAAGCGCCCGGAGAGTTCCGCAGCAAGGTGCTGGGCATCTGCGGCGCTGCCACCATTTCCGCAAAAGAGGACTTTCCCGTCGTTGTGAAAGGTATTGCAGAGTATTTGTGCCGTGCGTTCTATTTTTTGCAAAAAAGCATTGTCGGCCAAAATAGATTGTTTGACTGCGATACTTTCGCGGATTGAATTTTGAATCAGGTTGTTCATGGTACTTTAAACAGCGTTTTTGTTGAAAAAACGAAGAAGTTGAATACTTGCATCCGGACTTTTGAAAAGTTTTTGGAAACTTGCAGCGTCATGATACAAACGGAACGACTTTTTCTGATCCCAGCCAAATTGCCTATGCTTGAAGCCATTGCAGACGAGGACTGGGCTGCGCTTTCGGCGTGCTTGGGTGGGGTTGATTTTGCAGAGCACTGGTTGCACTTTCCGGAAGCAATGATCTGGATGCGCGACTTTTTGCGCGAACATGAGACAGACCTGGAATGGTGGAATTACCTCATTATTCATCGTCAGGATGTACGGCTCATCGGTACTTGCGGGTACAAAGGTACGCCGAGCTTTTCGGGTGAAGTCGAAATTGGGTATGAGATTGCGGAAGCTTATCAGGGTAGGGGACTTGCAACCGAGGCTGCCCGGGCTTTAGTGGAAAATGCGTTCCGTGAGGAGGCAGTAAAAATCATAACCGCAAATACTTTAGCAGAAAAAAATGCCTCCAATCATTTGCTTCAAAAGATTGGTTTTCAATTCATTGAAGCGTATATTGATATTGAAGACGGGACGGTTTGGGAATGGAGATTAGAAAGAACGGCCTTGGGTTAACAAGGATTTTGGTTCTTTTGCGTGGCCAAATCAATGAAAGCAAATTTTTACAGCGACATTCTACCTATCAAATAAATGAACATCAACGATATAACCTCTACAGGCTTAAAAGCCACTCGTGATGGCTTCGGCCAGGGTCTGCTCGAAGCAGGCCGCCTGAATCCCAACATTGTCGGACTTACCGCCGACTTGATGGAAAGCCTGCAAATGCAGCATTTTCAGAAAGAATTCCCTGAACGCTTTTTCCAGATAGGCATCGCAGAAGCCAATATGATGGGCATTGCTGCAGGCTTGGCTACGGCTGGGAAAATTCCCTTTACTGGTACATTCGCCAATTTTTCAACCGGGCGGGTGTACGACCAGATCCGTCAAAGTATTGCCTACTCCCACAAAAACGTCAAAATCTGTGCGTCACACGCCGGGGTGACGCTTGGTGAAGATGGCGCTACCCACCAAATTCTGGAGGATGTCGGAATGATGCGAATGTTGCCTGGTATGACCGTCATAAACCCATGCGATTACCACCAGACAAAGGCTGCAACGATGGCTATTGCAGAACATCACGGACCGGTTTACCTTCGATTTGGTCGCCCGGCTTGGCCGATGTTTACTGAAAATATGAAATTTGAGATCGGAAAAGCGCTGTTGCTTGCTTCTGGTACTGACGTGACGATCTTTGCTACCGGACATTTAGTCTGGACTGCGGTTGAGGCGGCTCAGGAACTCGCTTTGCAAGGTATTTCCTGCGAAGTCATCAATATTCACACGGTCAAACCTCTTGATGAAGCAGCGATCCTCGATTCAGTGAGCAAGACCCGTGCAGTGGTGGTGGCAGAGGAACATCAGCGGAATGGTGGTTTAGGCGATGCCATTGCCAACCTGCTCGTTCAAAAGTTCCCTGTACCAATGGAATACGTGGGTGTCAACGATTCTTTTGGAGAGAGTGGCAAACCGTCTGAACTGCTGGAAAAATATGGTTTAGGTAAAAAAGATGTACTCTGGGCCGTCAAAGATGTGTTGGATAGGAAAAAGTGATAATAAAACTAACTACACACACAAATGCCTCCGAGGGTTTCAAACCCCGGAGGCATTTTTTGATTTATCAAGGTGAAAAACCATCATGAATCGGCTTAAAACTCGAAACTAGTGCCGCGTCCGGCCATTAAGGTGTGAATATGGCGGTCTAATTTTTCCTTTCTCTGCGTTGTTCGTCGGTTAAAATGTCCCGCATTGCGCCCTTCTCACGCCTTGATAAAGAAAAAATTTGCCTCCCCAATTCATACCTTAATGG
>CANJPT010000092.1 GCA_947476195.1 Lewinellaceae bacterium
CATTCCTTTACTTCCAACAGCATCGACCAGCTGGAGGCATCCAGACGGGTACGCTTTGGTACGATAAAGCCTTTTTTCATATCTTTGTTTTCTGCAAAGGTCAATAGGCTGCAGATACCCAGCAAGATGGGGTTCGTCGGAGGCTTACATTGAATTGAAGTTTTGGCTGAATGGCAGCCCGGCCGTTTGGGAGGAATTCCCGAAATTTCTTAGAATTATCTGTCTATCTTGATTTTGTCCGTTTGTTCCCAAGGTCGCGAAGATAATCAGATTTCGATTTTATTATTTTTATAATCGATGCTAACAAATGAATGCCCGCAACGGAGCGACAAACCTGATTTGTCGCTCCGTTATTTATTTAAAAACAAATAGTTTTATTTACAAAACAAATTGCGCTACTTTTACCCCCAAATTAAAAACGTATGGCAACTCCGTTTATTGGACTCCGAACCTGCATCTACCGCGTACCAGATCTTCCTGCTGCAGCGGAATGGTATTCCAATGCGCTGGGAATCAAACCTTATTTCAACGAACCGTTCTATGTTGGCTTTAATGTAGGAGGGTTTGAATTAGGGCTACATCCACAGCAAAATGCGGTGGGCTGTGGTGAAAATGTGGAAACCTATTGGGGGGTAGACGATATACAGGTTACTTTTGCGCAATTATTGGCTTGTGGGGCCACTGCACATGAGCAACCAACCAATGTTGGAGAAGAAATTTGGGTAGCTATGTTGAAAGACCCCTGGGGCAACATCCTTGGCATAATCCAGAATCCACATTTTAAGGTAGCCTGACCCCAGGCCACACCGACCATCAAAAACGCCCTCCCCAGTAACACAACACATGGCAAAGCTAAAACGCGATACCGCACCACCCCCTACTACCGCTATCAATCACGAGGATAGTGTCATCACCCTGTCGGGGATGTACCAGAACTACTTTTTGGATTATGCTTCCTATGTCATCCTTGAGCGCGCTGTACCAGCCATTGAAGACGGGCTAAAACCCGTGCAGCGGCGCATTCTACACGCCATGTTCGAGCAACACGACGGGCGATACCACAAGGTGGCAAACCTGATCGGGCAAACCATGCAGTACCACCCACACGGAGATGCCGCAATTGGGGATGCAATGGTGAACATGGGCCAGAAGGAGCTCATGATCGATTGTCAGGGTAACTGGGGCGATTACCGCACCGGTGATTCGGCAGCAGCCCCCCGTTATATTGAGGCCCGTTTGACCAGGTTTGCGCTCGATGTGGCGTTTAACCATGATACTACAGTCTGGCAATTGAGTTACGATGGCCGCAAGCGCGAACCCGTGAATTTGCCCATGAAATTCCCACTCGTGTTGGCGCATGGGGCGGAGGGTATTGCGGTAGGTTTGAGTACCAAGATCATGCCCCACAATTTCATTGAGATCATCAAGGCGAGCATTGCCAGTTTGAAAGGGGAGAAGTCTGATCTTATCCCGGATTTTCCGACAGGCGGTTTGGTGGATGCGGCCAATTACCAGGGTGGAAGCCGGGGGGGCAAGATCCGCGTTCGGGCTAAAATTAGAGAAATTGACAAAAAAACACTCCAGATCACCGAAATTCCTTTTGGCGTAAACACGGGAGATCTCATCGAGAGTATCCTTAAAGCCAACGATAAAGGCCAGATCAAGATCAAAAAAGTAATAGACAAGGTGGCCGCAGAGATCGATATCGAGATTGAACTCCAGCCTGGGGTCAGCCCGGATGTGTCCATTGATGCACTTTATGCATTCACCGATTGTGAAGTGAGCATCAGCCCGAACTGTTGCGTGATCATCGACAACAAGCCATTGTTCACCGACGTGAATGAGATGTTGCGGATATCGACCGAAAACACAAAAGAATTGCTCCGCATGGAGTTGGAGATCCTGAAAGCTGACTTGGAGGAAAAACTCCATTTTGCTTCGTTGGAAAAGATTTTTATCGAAAACCGCATATATCGGGATATTGAGGAATGTGAGACCTGGGAGTCCGTAATCCAGACGATCGACATCGGGTTGAAGAAATACGTGACGACCCCATCTGACCCAGCTTATAATGTCCTTTCTTCCTCGGGGAATGGCCTGGGAGGGGCGAAAATCATTCTTCTACGGGATGTAACGCAAGAAGATATTACGCGCCTAACAGAGATTCGCATTAAACGGATCTCCAAGTTTAACGCATTTAAAGCAAACGAAGAGATTGCCAAAACGAACGAGGAATTACTGCAAACCAAGCATCACCTCGAACACCTCACAGACTACGCGATTGCCTATTTTGAAAATCTGCTGTCCAAACACGGGAAGGGCCGCGAACGCCGGACCGAAATCGCAGCATTTGATACAATCCAGGCTTCGGCAGTAGTGGCGAACAACGCCAAGCTGTACGTCAACCGAGCAGAGGGTTTCATTGGCACCAGCTTAAAAAAGGACGAGTTTGTACAAGACTGTTCGGACATTGACGACATCATTGTGTTCCGCAAAGACGGCGTGATGAAAGTCGTGCGTGTAGGCGAAAAGATCTTTATCGGCAAAGACATCGAGCATGTAGCCGTTTGGAAGAAAAATGATGAGCGCACCACCTATAACATGGCCTATTCTGATGTAAAAATGGGCAAAACCTTTGTCAAACGTTTTAACGTGACAGCGATCACCCGAGACAAAGATTATCAGCTCGGCTCCGATGCCAAAGGTTCAAAAATGCTTTACCTCACGGTAAACCCTAATGGTGAAAGTGAGGTGGTGCAGGTGACTTTGACAGCGGCCAGTACTGCGCGTGTCAAGATCTTTGACTACGATTTTGCCGAACTGGCCATCAAAGGCCGAGACTCACAAGGCAATGTCCTGACTAAATACCCCGTCAAACAGATAAAGCAAAAAGAGGTGGGCAAAAGCACCATTGGAGCTCAAAAGCTCTGGTTTGACGACATTACCGGGCGCTTAAACACCTTGGAACGCGGCGCACTCCTGGGCGAATTTGACACCGGCGACAGTCTTTTCGTACTCTACAACGATGGCTCTTACGAAGTCACGGACCTCGATGTGCAGCAGCGTTTCGATATGAAAGAGATCCAGCATCTCTGCAAGCTCACCCCGGAACTCGTGGTGAACGCCGTGCATTACGACGGCTATAAAGGATGGACCATGGTGAAGCGTTTCAAAATTGAAGCCCAGAAATTGAAGGAACGTTATTCTTTCCTTACCGACCACCCCAAATCAAAGATCCTTTTCGCCTCGGTCAAAGACAATCCACGTATTAAATACACCCTAAAGATCAATGGCAAACCCATGACAGGAGAAGTGGCCATTGGCGATTTCATGGATGTAAAAGGCTGGAAAGCCGTTGGCAACAGACTTAGCGATCAAATGCTGGGTGGAATCAAGGAGATTGAAGTGGGAGAGTCGAGGTTACTCCAAAAAGTTGAAGCAGACATAGATTCGGGAGGAAAAAACGCCATCATTCCACAACAAACAAGTTTGTTTGGTGAGCCAGAGGAAGTAGACAATCCAGTCGTAGACGCGCCAAAAATGCCTGAGCCTGATGCTTCGGATAAGAAGATCTATCGGGCAGGAGATACGATAGAGTTTGATTAAAGAACTGCCCCACCCTAAAGGGTGGGGGGAATAGATTAAATGAAGGAAAATTTTTAGGGCTAAAGCCCTAAAAATATATTAAATTTTCCCTTTTTGCCTCGCCCTAAAGGGCAAGGCAACTCTTTAGTTGCAAAAATGGATTTTGGTGCCTAAATTTGAGTAATAATTATTACTTCACTCAAACCCCCAAATTGCCAAATATGCCTTATACCAGAATCTTGGTCCATGTTGTATGGGCCACTAAGGTGCGTAAAAAACTACTCACTACAAAAAATCGCCATCGTCTTTTCGTACATATTCGTGACTATTCAAGCTCCAAAGACATCCATCTCCTGGAAATCAATGGCTTTACAGATCATGTTCATTGTCTGATCTCTGTTTCACCTAATCAGAACATAGCAAGCATCGTACAACTGCTCAAAGGCGAGTCATCTTTTTGGGCAAATAAACACCTTGAATTTCCTGAAAAATTTAGCTGGCAGAACGACTACTTCGCTGTCTCAGTGAGTCAATCGCATGAAGCAGTAGTTCGAAATTATATTCGAAATCAGGAGTTTCACCATTCTAAAAAGAGTTTTGAAGAAGAGTATCAGGCGTTTATTGCTAAATATGGTTTTTCGGAATAGCAATTAATCCTTTTTCCCTCGCCCTGATGGGCGGGGCAACTCTGTCGTAGGATAGATGGGGTTTGATTGTTCGGGGCCTTAATTGTATTGATCTTCTAGTGCCGTGTCCAGTCAATGGCCCATGAATTGGCGATCCAATTTTCACCGGTAATGACTGTCCACTTTGCGCCGGATTATGCAGTCGGTTACAATATCCCGTATTGAGCCCTCCTCACGCCTTGATGAAGAAAAAATTTGCCTCCCTAATTCATGGGCCATTAACTGGACGCGGCACTAGCCCCTCCTCAGAGTTGCCCCGACCTTCAGGTCGGGGAAGGAAGAAGAAAAGAAAATGAACAAAAATAATCCCTCCCCGAACCTTTAGACTTCTGTAATATCACATTCGTCGCTAAATACCAGCTATCAATCCCAAAACCCTTGCAAACTACAATCCAATATGATTACATTTGATATCAAATCAATATCAAATCAAAATCAATCACAACCATGGAAAAAACAATTAAACCAACTTCTGGCTGGGCAATGTTGATGCTGCTAATTCTGTTAGTCATAGCAGGTATTTTTTTCTTGATCGAGAGCTTGTTACCACTGGGTGTAGCGTCTCTGGTTATTGCCTTTGCGATCATCGCACCGGGTTTTATCGCTATTGAGCCCAATAGCAGCCGGGTACTCACCCTTTTTGGTTCCTATATCGGCAGCATCAAGGAGAGCGGATTTTTCTTCGCGAACCCTTTCTATCTAAAAGCAAAAGTGTCGCTTCGGGCAGTTACTTTAGATGTTCCTTCTATCAAAGTGAACGACAAACAAGGTAACCCGATCATGATTGGCGGAGTGGTGACATACCGGGTTGAGGATACATTCAAGGCGGCTTTTGCCGTGGAGAACTACCCTTTGTTTGTTAAGATCCAGAGCGAGACTGCCTTGCGAAAACTTGCGGGCATGTACAATTACGACAATTGGGAAGACGAAGCGGCCACCATTACCCTGCGTTCCAGTTTTGATGAGGTGAATCACCAACTGGCCCATGAAATCAGCGAACGACTCCAAATTGCCGGGATTGAGATCATCGAAGCGCGGATCAATAACCTCGCTTACGCTACTGAGATCGCCCAGGCGATGCTTCAACGGCAGCAGGCTACAGCCATCGTGGCAGCCCGAAGCAAGATCGTAGAAGGCGCAGTGGGTATGGTTGAAATGGCGCTGGCCCAGTTGTCGCACAAAAAGATCATCGAATTTGACGACGATAAAAAAGCTGCCATGGTGAGTAATTTGCTGGTGGTGCTTTGTGGGGACCGAAATGCTCAACCGGTGCTTAATACGGGGACGCTGCATCAGTAAACTATATGCTAGGGGAATGAGAATGTTTTTGGCTGGTTGCGCTTGGATTTTTTTCAAAAATCTCAAGCGCAACCAGCCCAAAAACATTCCCATTTACATGTGCAGGATTATGATCTGTTTAAACTTTAAACCGTAAATCCATTTGGATGGCGGTGTGTGTAGCAGTTTTTGTTTAAAAAACTGCTACACACACCGCCATCCAAATGCATTCCCACACAAAAAATGGCAGCAAAAAAATCATTTGTACTCCGCATGGACGAGACTACCTACGCCGCACTCGAGAAGTGGGCTGCTGACGAATTTCGGAGCGTAAACGGACAACTGGAATGGATGATGGACAAAATGTTGCGTGAAGCCGGGCGTTCGCCCAAAGATCGTAAGGCCGCCTTGCTCAAAGAAGAGCAACCCACGCCCATTGCAGGCAAATAAGCGCAACCTTTTCACGGAGTCTCCGTTTCTTTGCCGACTTTTTCACGCAAAAACTTATACGAACCTTGAAAAAAGGATACTTAGCAGCATTGATCGTTTTCATTGTGTTGCTCATTGACCAAGTCTCGAAGTTTTACATCAAGACCCATTTCGAGTACAACGAAGACATGCTGATGTTTGGCCAGCAGTGGGCGCGTCTTCATTTTGTAGAAAATGAAGGGATGGCATTTGGCATCACCTTTGGCTGGGAATATGGCAAACTCCTACTGAGCCTTTTCCGCATTCTGATGGTAGCGGGATTGATCTGGTATACCCGCCTGCTCATGGATGCTAAAGCACCTACCGGTTTCATTGTGAGTATTGCGCTGATTACAGCAGGCGCCTTGGGCAACATCATCGATAGTACTTTTTATGCGATGATCTTTTCAGATTCCACACACAATATCGGCGAACTGGTGCCTTGGGGCACCGGCTATGGCCAATCCAACGAACTTCCATTGGGCGGATTCATGCACGGTAAAGTGGTGGATATGCTTTATTTCCCCATCAAATATTTCGAGGCGCCAAAGTGGCTGGGTGGCGATACCTGGTTGTTTTTCAGCCCGATTTTTAATGTAGCTGACGCCTCAATTACCACAGGCGTTCTGAGTATTTTGCTGTTCCAACGGAGGTTTTTTCGTGATGGATTTGTAGAAGAAACCCCTGAGCCGCATGCAGGAATTTTGGCTGAAATTGAAAAATTGCCGGAAGAGGACGTAGCTGTGGCAAGCAATGAAACGATTGCCGAAAATACCGATCAGACGGCTCAAGAAGCGCCGGCAGCGCAAGAGGTTAACGAGGATGAAACCCCGGCGGAGCCTGAAAACGAACTGGGAAGGCCGCTTTTATAGACTTATTGTAAGCTAATGGTCTAGGCCTTATGTATTTCTGAAAATAAAAAACGCCGGACGCAGTTGAATGCTGTCCGGCGTTTTTTATTGAACCGTATGTGGCATTAGATACCTCAAAGCTTGTCTGCTTCGATCAGGGAGAAAAAGGCAGAATTGTCGCCACTATGCCTTCGATTACTCCATTCGATGCATCCCGCTGCCGTAATACCTCATATAATACGATCCCTGCGGCCACACTCACATTGTATGAATCAAAGTCTGTGGCCTGTGGAATCTTTACTACCGTATCAGACATTTTCAGCAGTTTTGGGTGTACGCCCTCGCCTTCTGAACCCATCAGAATGGCCGTAGGTCCTGTAAAGGTTGCTTTAAAAAGTGGAATGCTCCGACCACTCAGCGCGGTAGCTGCAATCTGAACCCCACATTCCTGCAGCCATTCAACCGTACTGAAAAGACTTCGTACGCGACAGACCCGTATCCGAGCCAGTGCACCGGCCGAGGCTTTCATAGCGTCTTCATTGGCTAAGGCTGAGCCAGATTGGGGTACAATGACAGCATGGGCTCCAGCACATTCTGCGGAGCGACAAATGGCCCCGAAATTCCGCACATCCGTCACCCCATCCAAGATCACAAACAAGGGTATTTGACCTTGCTCGAATACCAATGAAAGGACTTCTTCCAGATTTTGAAATTCCACCAAAGCAAGGTGTGCCACTACACCCTGATGCTGGCCACGCACCATTTTGTTCAGTTTTTCCTTCGGAACCACCTGCAGAGGAATACCATATTCCTTTGTCAAGTGCCGGATCTCTTTTTCCATTTCGCCCCGTTCGCCTTGCTGAAAAAATACTTTTTCAACGGGCTTGCCAGCACGAATGGCTTCCGTAACAGGATGGTGGCCGTAAATCAGGTTGGTGTCTGCCATTTGAATCTGAAGTGGATGGATTATTGGTCATTGGTTATAAGGTCATTAAGTCATTGGTCATTAGGTCATTGGTCATTAGGTCATTAAGTCATTGGTCATTAAGTCATTGGTCATTAGGTCATTGGTCATTAGGTCATTGGTCATTAGGTCATTGGTCATTAGGTCATTGGTCATTAGGTCATTGGTCATTAAGTCATTGGTCATTAAGTCATTGGTCATTAGGTCATTAGGTCATTGGTCATTAAGTCATTGGTCATTAAGTCATTGGTCATTAAGTCATTGGTCATTAGGTCATTAGGTCATTGGTCATTAAGTCATTGGTCATTAAGTCATTGGTCATTAGGTCATTGGTCATTAAGTCATTGGTCATTAGGTCATTGGTCATTAAGTCATTGGTCATTAAGTCATTAAGTCATTGGTCATTAAGTCATTGGCCATTAGGTCATTAAGTCATTGGTCATTAAGTCATTGGTCATTCTATATGGAATGACCAATGACTAATAATGACTTAATGACTAATGACTAATAATGACTAATAATGACTAATAATGACTAATAATGACTTAATTACCAATAGTCCAACGTCTTCTTCCGGCAAAAATAGTTCTTCTGAATGGGTAAACTTTTAAAAAAGTATCCTTAACGTTGCAAGCTGAAGTATTTTGACTTGAATTGTTTCCGACAAGCGCTGGAACGTCTCGCCCAAAAACGCTCATTCATGGATCGTAGTACCTGATTTCTGATTCTGAGTACCCTTTCATTTGCATCTTTGGGCGCTTTTAAAGCAATTTTGGATGCGCAGAAAAGCTTGTTAAAAGCAATTATCCCTAAATAATTAAGTGCATGCAATTGCCTACATCATTTCGTTATGCCACGATTGTTTGGTTGACATCAGTAATTGTACCGCCTGTTTTGTTTTGGATTGGGTTTATGCTATCCTTACTTATTTCGGGAAATTATACTAATGAAAAAGGCTCCATCCTATTACTCTCGACAATGGCAATGTTTGGGATCGGGCTTTTACTATCAATACCAAGTTGGTTGATCTTGATTTAGGCAACCCACAGGGTCCTCCGCTTAGATTGGGAAGATTGGAATAAAAAATTATTACTTTGGGGGATTGGCACTTTGCTTACGTTATTGCCATTTGTTTTTTTGAGCCTAGATGAGCCCTCCGAAATTATTAGTAGTGCAGCTTTTCATTGGCTATTAATTTCTTGTAGCATTTTTCATTACGAGCTGCCCATTTTCCGGGCGCAACAAGAGGCATCCAACGATGATTTTTAATAATATGGCTTACACCTCAGAAGCTCATGATAAAATTGCCCCACAAGCGCTAAAGCTTCGTCGGGTAGATTTTCCGGTTCACCCCCTCCAAAAAAGGCACAAACCGAAAATTATCCAAGCGCTCCTCCCGAAATTCCGTGTCTGAGATTCGGGTGATTTTAATCATTTGCTGTACTGATTCCCCCACAGGAATGACCAGCGTTCCGCCTATCGCAAGTTGAGCTTTCAAAGGTTCGGGTATCACGGGTGCACCGGCAGTCACAATAATTTTATCGAAAGGCGCTTTTTCGCTCAAACCTTTGGAGCCATCCCGGAAAAAACATTTTACAGTATTAAAACCCAACTCATCGAGCAGCTTTTTGGTCTGGAAATAAAGTTCTTCCTGTCTTTCTACGGTAAAAACCTTGGCTCCCAAAACGGCTAAAATGGCCGCTTGATAACCCGAACCGGTACCGATTTCCAGTACTTTATCGCCATTTTTGAGGTTCAATAAAACCGATTGGTATGCAACCGTATATGGCTGCGAAATGGTTTGCTCGAAGCCAATGGGAAAGGCTTTGTCTTCGTAGGCGTGATCCTCAAAGGTTTTTTCCAAAAAAAAATGGCGCGGTACTGCAGCCATCGCGGCCAGCACAGTTTCGTTGGTAATGCCCTTTTGGCGCAATGCATCGATCATGCGTTTGCGCAGGCCTTTATGGCGGTAGGAGTCGGTCAATTTTTGCGAATTTGAGAAGCGGGGATCGTGTTGATTTGAAAAATAAAAAAATGAAGTGCGAAAGTACGTTTTGAACAAATACTTTTGCCCGTTGTAACGCAGCAACAATTCAACAAACCAACTGTTATCGCCAAAGCGAAGTGGTTTTGAATGTCGGAATTGTATCGTCCTTTTAATATCCAGTCTTTACATCGCTCATAGCATTAAAATCACCCTAATCAGAGTATAATGGCAATTCCAATCAAATTTGGTACAGACGGCTGGCGTGCTATCATCGCCGATGAATATACCGTTGATAATGTAATGCGTGTAGCAGAGGCTACCGCTATTTTTATGAAAAGGCACAAGATGAAACGTGCCGTCATTGGCCACGACTGCCGTTTCGGCGGGCTGCTTTTTGCCACCACCACAGCACGTGTTTTGGGGGCCTATGGTATACAATGTCATATCGCCAGTACAGGTTTTGTCAGCACGCCGATGGTGTCGTTGGGTGTGGTGAAGCTAAAGGCCAGCCTTGGCATTGTGATTACCGCCAGTCACAACCCACCTTCCTACAATGGTTACAAGCTAAAATCAAGCTTCGGTGGGCCATCGATCCCTTCAGACGTCGCAGAGTTGGAAACTTATATTCCGGAGGTATGTTCCCTGAAAGAACTTCCATCACTCAGTGATTTGAGGGAAAAGAATTTGCTCAAAGAAGCTGATCTCGAAGGGATGTATCTTAAACACGCCCGGAAGAATTTTGACCTGAAACTAATCAAGTCTGCAGGCGGCAAAATCGCCTATGATGCGATGTATGGTGCTGGTCAGAATGCTGTAAAAAAATTGCTTCCCCGTTCCTTATTCCTGCACTGTGACGACAACCCGGGGATGCATGGACAGGCGCCTGAACCGATCCATCGTAACCTTGCGCTGCTGAGCGAGACGATAAAAAAGAACCCTAAAATTACAGCTGGGCTTGCTACCGACGGAGATGCCGACCGCATTGGTCTGTATGATGAGGATGGCAATTTTGTAGACAGCCACCACATTCTGTTGTTATTGTTGTTGTACCTACACAAGTACAAGGGCATGAAAGGGAAAGTCGTGTTTACCTTCTCAGTGACAGACAAACTGAAGAAAATGGCCGAGAAATACGGCCTGCCTTATGAGATCACCAAAGTTGGATTCAAATACATCGCTGAGATCATGACCCAGGAAGACGTGCTGGTGGGTGGTGAAGAATCCGGCGGCCTGGCGGTAAAAGGCCACATCCCGGAGCGCGATGGTGTTTGGATCGGCCTGATGGTTTTCGAATTCATGGCGGCAACAGGCAAAACCCTGAAAGGCCTGGTGCGTGAAGTATATGACGAAGTAGGCGAGTTCGCGTTTGACCGTGACGATCTCCACATCACAGAAGCGCAAAAGCAAAATGTGATCAAAATGTGCAAAGACCGCGCCTATACAGCATTCGGCTCTTACAAGATCAAAAGTGTGGAAGATCTGGATGGCTGGAAATTCGTGTTCGGCGACGAAAAATGGGTCATGATCCGTGCTTCAGGTACAGAGCCGGTCTTGCGGGTATACGCCCAAGGGCCCAACCTCGCAGAATGTCGCGTTATGCTGGACGCTGCAAAAGCTACTATTCTTTAACCCGGGGATGGTTGGACCGTCCACCGTAAACCGTAAACCGTCCACCGTAAACCGTCCACCGTAAACCGTCCACCGTAAACCGTCTAAATCATGAAAATTGCAATTGGATGTGACCACGCAGGTTACCCGTACAAGGAAGGCATCATTTCGATGCTGCAAGCAGAGGGACACATGGTGCTCGATTTTGGTACCCACTCGCTTGATTCAGTGGATTACCCCGACTTCGCCCATCCCGTAGCGGAGGCCGTAGAAAGCGGCCAGGCCGAATGGGGCATTCTGATATGCGGCAGTGCCAATGGGGTGGCCATTACGGCCAACAAACACCAGGAAATTCGTTGTGCCATTTGCTGGACAGAGGAACTGGCCTCACTGGCCCGGCAACACAATGATGCTAATATAATCGCTTTGCCTGCTCGTTTTGTACCTGAGATATTGGCACAGGCGATGGTACGTATTTTCCTCTCGACCAAATTTGAAGGGGGAAGGCATGGGACTCGGGTGGGCAAGATCGCATGTTCCTGAAATGGCTCGATCTACAAAAATGGCACACGGATTTAACGCAGGGAATAGATAAAAACAGGTTTTTGATCCATTCAAATCCGTTTAATCTGTGTGCCAATAACACCTTCGCTGAAAAAGGATTACCTCCGGACCAATTTGCCCGAAACCACCTGCGCTCCAACCCGCAAACGCCAGATGCCAAGGCTTCCAGACGCTACAGCGGATGCAGGAATCTCCAAGCGATTCATGCCTTGAGCAAGCTGTCTTGCTTCAGAAAAAACGATGCGCCCCATCAGGTCCACTACTTCCAGCAGGCCTGATTCAGCACTTTCCAGATCCACTTCTAAAAAAGATTGCGCGCTGAATGGATTGGGACTGGGCGGATGTACACTTATAACAAGAAGTTTGGGAGAAGAGGTCCCTACCGAACCTGAATAGTCCGAATTTACATGGTAATAACCCAGGCAATTGGGCCCCATTCCAAATGTTCTGGAATCCGGATCGTTTGTAACTACCTTCAATATATCTTCCAGTTGAGCGTTTTGGGTAGTTTTGAGGTGAATATAAAAGAGCGTTTCGCCAGCCGGGATATTTATCGCCCCCATCGTTTGGTCTGCAAGGATAGCAACCTGAAAACGACCAGTTGTCTGGTTAAAGTTAGATATGCTCTGTCCCTGGATGGGAAAACTTAAGGCGCCGACAGAAAGAGAGTCAAACTTGGCAATGGGGACCTTTAGTTGAAAGTTGATCTGGATACCGCCAAATAGGAAATCTTTGTCCAGTTTGACAGGTACTGCCAAATCGCCTCCAGCAATTATAGGCCCTTGTGGCAAAATAATCGTAATTGAATCCGTAGAACCTGGCGGAACGTAAGGTTCGTTATTTAGGCGCACATCCCCATTTACATCTCCGATTTTGACCGCAATTATGCGGGCCGTATCCCCATCGAGTGCCATGAGTTGGCTTAGGTCAATATCAGGTAAGCAGATGCCTTGAAACGGGTTGAGTGGATTGGAAAATTGACAATAATCCGGAAATTGGCGCCATTCAGTATTGTTTGGGAATTCAGTATAGACTCCAAGGATCAGTTTCTTGGATTCAACGATGTCGAACGTGGTAACAGAACCTGATTTGTTTGCATCTGCAGCAATGATGGCATAAGGAGAAGGAAGAGAGGCGATCCCTAAAACATGGTGGGAGACCTCACAAAGATCCCGGATATCTATCCCGTTGGTCCCTCCTGTGTCAGTGAGTATGGCACCATAACTAAAACGGGTTCCGGGCAGGTAATCGTTTAGCACTATCGTCGCATCAGCACAACTCTGGCTCGAATCCAGCGCAAATACAAAAGGTGAATACGGAAAGGCAGGGTTAACAGGCTGAAAGAGCAGCGTGGTGCCTTTTATAGGCCGCTTGTCTTTCCAGAGTTCTGTGCAAAGTTTAAAATGGATCGTATCCGCAGTAGGCGCTTGCACCACTTGTACATTCCCCCAACAGGAATTGCCGCTAACCTGGTCAACCACCCGCGCGGGTAATGTTTGCCCAATATGGGTTTCATTGAAAACCATGTTGCCGCTGGCAGGTAGCCATTGGGCATTGATTTGAACCTGTGTACGCAAATTGCCGTTTGGACAGCTCAGAGAAAGATCCCCTTCTGCAATATCTAAAGGTAGAAATTCTGTGCTACCATTGGCAGGCACTGCTATAACGACCAGATCATTGCAGGCTAAAATGCAGGATTGAGCAGCGATTCGGGTTGGAATGAGCCCGCCCAAAAGCACAACAAGGATGAAGGTAGTTGTGATCGACTGAACCCAAAAACGGGGTTTGTAATGGAAGTCTTTCATGATGAAATTTGTATTTAAAATTAGTTTTTGTATTTAAAATCAATGACTTAGCTTCAGTATTTGCACCTGACCTATGCGTTGCCCATTTTTAAAAACAGTCGCGACAAATACACCAGCGGGCAATTCCTGATCCGTAAACTTAAGTATCCTTCCTGAAAAACCTTTCTCCAGAACCAAGCGCCCAAGTATATCGGTCAATTGACAAATATACTCGCCAGATTGGCCCATTTCAATGCTTACCCCTGTTGTGGTCGGTACTGGCCAGACCAGCAGGGATGGTGGCGGCGACTTAGGATATTCGCCGGTGCCAGCAAGAAGCGGGTCTCCAATGGTGTGAAAAGTTTCGTTTGTAGCAACCGGGACCGAAAAGCCCGGGTATGCCCAGGCACGATTGTAAATGACGATCCCATTGGATAGATCCGGAACCTGGCTTACCCTGAATTTCACCCAGGCACGGGCAGAATCAGCCAGTTCTGGTCCAATAAATCGGAAGCTTAAAACGCCTGCGCCGCTCAGATCAAACTGATACGGGTGACTAGCCGATCCTGGAAACACCGAAGCCGGGTCAAGCAGCAAATGATCGAGTGTATCGCGTAAGGTGAGTACCCGCACAGTGTCGCCGGAGGTATTTTGAAAATGTATTTCATACTCCAGATCTGTATTGGCTGGTATCAGGTGTTCCGAATTCCAGCCCGAAGGGTAGGCCGTTTTTTCCGACCCTTGTGTGTTAGCTACGACTGGGCGACATTCCTTTTCAGAAAAATATCCTCCGTCATACAGGCTGAATTGGTTGAGATATCCCGTTGAAAAACTTCCGCTTGCGCTACAACCCTCTACCACAGCTGCTACATGCGGATCGCTTTGCCAGTCAGGAGTGTCAGGGCTTTGAAGTACCTCAAAACGCCAGGTGGAGCCATTGGCTGGTAAACCAATGGTCAGTGCTTCGCCTGCACCGAGGAGGAGCTCAAGCCCTTGGAGCAGCATGACATCATCCTCCACCACGATATAGGGTTGCGATTTTGTCATAGGCAACCCTATATTTCTGATCGTAAAGTGCACGCTGTCGCCATCACAACGACCTTCTGCGATCAATAAGGGGCCGTTCAGGGGTGAGAGGCATGGCGTATTGGGTTCTATATTTGCTTCTATACAAAGCGTACGATCCAACGTTTTTAGACTGCAATCGACGTGGATATTTACTTGAAAACTACTGTCTGTCAAAGGGGGCAAATTGCCCAAAGGGAATCGCCAGGAATGTGGGCCAATCTGAGAAAATAGTTGCGAAGCTCCGGTTAAAGTGAGTAAAGAATCGAGCGTAAGTGTTATTGCGGAGTTTTCAGCCAGGACTGTTCCGGCATTAGAATAGCGAACTATAAAGCAATTTTCAGCGCATTGCAGCCAATAATCTACGCCTGCGTCTACCCGGGGCAAGGGGCAAAACGTGCTGCTTTTTATTTGAAAGTCAATGGTTTTAGATTGAAAGGGCACATCAAATGTCACGCTTGCGTCCAGTGTACACGATGCGGCCCAAAGCCCATTGGGCAGCAGTACGGAGATCTTGTGCTCGCCAAGGCCCGCTTCAAAGGAGTAATGCCCTATGCTGTCAGTAGTCGCATAGTGAACTTCGCTATTGGGACGTACCACTTTCAAAAGCCAGCCAGCTAAAGAAGGTTCGTTGAGCGAAGCATTACAATCATTGTTTTTGTCCCAAAAAATGCGACCCGAAATTTTATTGGTAAAAGCCTGGCCCAGGGAGTCTGTACGAAGGATATAGCTGAAATAGCCACCGTTTTTAGCATAATTGCCTGTTAGGAAAAATCCGCCATCTCTGGTGCGCTCCGCAGCCCAGGAAGAATGCAGGTAATTGGGTGCGGCAAAATATTGCGGCCAAACCTCTGTGCCATCTTCATGAAACCGGGCAAAATAAGTGCGGCTAAATGCAGTGCCACTAAAAGAGTAATTGGTGCCCAGTGCGAAGAAGCCTCCGTCCGCAGCAGGGATCAAGTCTGTTAAGTATAGGTCGAAGGGCGCGTTCAAACGCCATCTTTTTAGTACAGTTGTATCGCGATCCAGGAGGTAAACCGAGTCGCGATGCATGAGCCAGAAAGTACTGTCGCTGGCTGGTTTGCAACGTACCTGATCAGTGGTAACGAAATTACTCAGGTGGGGCAGAGTGGTCTGAAACTCCAGGTCGCCCGAGGCGTTTATTTGTAGTACGACGGCAGCTGGCGCCCCGATCGGAAGGTTGTTGCGCAGCAGCGTAGCGACAAAGCCGCTATCACGTCGCACTTCTAAATGTTTGACTACCAGGCCTTGAGTGGATGGATACGTTTTTGACCACAGCTCCAGGCCTGAAGCATCGGTGCGCAGGATTCGAAGTTGGTTGTCAGCTTCTACGGCAAGGACAAAACCGCCGTCGGGCATTTGGCGCACACATTTCGCATCGTCAAGTACCCCAAAATTGTAGTTGCGTTCCCATAGTTTTTGCCCGTTCAGGTCGAAAAGTGCCAGCAGTGCATCGCCGTTATTGGATATAAAGGAGATTCTGCCGGCCACTGCGATATTCCCTGTCGAAGTGAGAACCATGGAACGCCCCTCGTCATCGCCGGTTTCGCCGAAAATCTTTTGCCATTGCAGCTGACCGTCCTGATCAGTTTTGCTTAGTACAATTTGCTTGCCCTGAGGGCCTCCGGGAATCGAGTTGGACAATAATATAGCGCCACCATCAGCTGTTTCGAGCACGGCGGCAGGGTTGAGTACCCCATTGAAGGTCTGCTGCCAGCCTTGTGCATTGGTCAGGGTTGCAATGAATAAAAGGAAATAGGTTATGAGACTTTTCATGGGCGATTTTTGATTACGGCACAAAAGTATTCCCATCTCTGGCTGACGCATCAAAACCGGCAAACAACATTTATTTGTTTTTGTCGGAAAAATTGATCTTAAAAAAAGATCTTTGTGTATGTTTCAAAGCAAACTTATCTCCCTTTTTAAAACGCTTTCAGCTGCAGAGCGGCGGCGGTTTAAAAAATGGGTAAAATCTCCAATTCATAATTTTGACCCGAGAATATCAAAGTTTTATGATTTTTTAATTGCGAGGAAAGAGCATTCAGAACGCAGTTTGAAACGGGAAAAAGCCTTTGCAGTAATCTTTGAGAAAGAAGCGTTTGATGATTTAAAAATGCGCCGGATCATGTCGGAATTTTTAAGTGTATTAGAAGACTTTTTAGCCCATGAAACCTGGCAGAACAACCCCGCAGAGCAATGGCTTACCCTTGCAAAAACCTATCGACAGCGCCAGCTTTCCGCGGATGCAACAGCATATCTAACCAAAGCAGAACAGGCCCTAAACGACCAGCCACTTCGGGACTCACAGTACTTTCTTAACCATTATCGGCTGCAAGAGGAGCGTTTGGCACAAAATTCAGCCCGGGATTCTTCGCTGAACCTTCAAGAAATGACGAATGAGCTCGTCAATTTTTTTGTAGTAGAATTATTGCGTAATGCTTGTTCAGCGGCGAGCCATACAGCCGTCTATAAAGCTGATTATCAACTGCCTTACTTAAAAGAAGTGCTGGCCAAATGTGCTGCCGGAGGGTATATGGATGTGCCACTCATCCAACTATATTATCATAGCTATTGTTGCCTGAATGAGCCTGTAGCAAACTCGCATTTCTTTTCTTATAAAATGCTGATGTCTGAAGCCGGCAAATGGCTCTCCGTAACTGATTTTCGTGATGTATTGCTTTTTGGAATAAATCATTGTATTCGTCGTATGAATACGGGCGAATTGGCTTTTTTACGCGAAGCATTCGATCTTTACCAACTTGGTTTGAAACAAGAAACCTTTTTGGAAAATGGTGTTCTAAGCCGATTTACGTATAAGAATATAGTTGCGATTGGTCTGAATTTGAATGAAACGCAATGGGTCAAGCAATTTCTCGAATCACATTCCCCACTGCTTGCACCAGCGTTTAGAGATCACTATGAAAGGTTCTGCCGTGCAAAACTTGCTTATCACGAAGGAAATTATGATCATGTAAGGACGCTACTCCATGATCTGGCATTTGACGATGTATTACTTGAACTAAATGCCCGGTTATTGCTTCTGAAGATCTATTTTGAAACGGGAGAGTGGCGACTTCTGGAAGGGTTTCTCACTACTTTTGAACGATTTATAAGCCGAAAAAAAATGCTTGCTTACCATGCGCCCAATTATCAGAACATCATACAGTTTGCCTCCAAACTAATGTGGTGGAAAACCGGCAAACGAAACATGTCAGCAGCAGAACTGGAAGCCCTTCGAAATCAGATCAATGAGGCAAAACCATTGACAGAGCGGCAATGGCTCTTGGAAATGGCTCAATAATATCCATTAAAAAAGGCCACAAAACACGGCAATGTGTGCTTTGTGGCCTTTGGTGTCTTTGTGGTTTTAATACCTCAAGCCTCATTATTCTTGATCAACTCCTCCTCTTCACGCTTGGGGCGTTTTTTGAAAAACTTAGGATTTACCACCAGCAAGCCAAACGATTCTCCATCAAACTGGTCGCGTTTGGAGTGGTGTGTGCCATGCGCCCGAAGAATGGCACGGCTGTATTTGCTGTCCAGCTGCTTGAACCAGCTAAACCGCCGGTGGATATACACGTCGTGGATGAGGAAATAAGTGATGCCATAAAGTGAAATACCCACACCCACGAACATGACCCAAAAATGAGGCGTAGCGGTTCCAAAAATGTAACAAAACATGCTTGGGATTGCAAAAACAAGAAAGAATCGATCATTCTTTTCGAAAAAACCTTCTTTTTCATGCTTGGGCAAGTGGTGGTCTTCATGCCATTTCCAGAGAAAACCGTGCATCACAAATTTATGCGTGAACCAGGCCATGAATTCCATGCCGACGTATGCGGCCAGTGTAACGAGTGTATAGAGTAACCAGGAGGGCATCATTTCAGGTAAAGTTTGAGTTGCAAGTTTAAAGTATCAAGTTACAAGTTGCAGGTTTAAAGTCTGTAGTTCCCAAGGGGCTGATTGATGGCTTAAATGTATCGAGAACGTGACAAAAACAACGATTAAAGTGATTTGTTCTTTACTCGAACAGTTTTATGGCAGAATGTCTCAAATAAATTATTCAACCATGAAATCAGACTTCTGCTTAATTTGGCTTTGAATTTCTGCACCACACAAGCTTTTACTATGATCAAAAATTACCTGCTTTCTGTATGCTTTTTGGCCATCTCGGCTCCGCTTTTTGCACAGGATGAACACTCCTTCCAATGGCGTTACGAATCCGAAACCAGCTCTGCCATGTTCCTGCTGGATGTGCTACCGCTGGCCGACCGCGGCTATGTATGCTCAGGGCTAATAGAAAGCCCCGCAGGAAGTAATTTTTACTATCCCTATCTCTATCGTTTGGATTGTCAGGGACAGGTGGTCTGGACCAAAATGTTCAATCAGGTCACAGAAACACAAAACAATGTGAGTAGCCGCGTGCTTCAGATCTCTGCAACGGACTTCGTGCTTGTAGCCAACGTAGGTTTTTACTTCACCACTCCCAGACAAGATATCTTTCTTGCCAGGGTCACCGGCGAGGGTGATGTGGTCTGGACACAACGCATTGGCGGCGGCACCAACAATCAGGACCTGGCACAATCTGCTATCATCACTTCGGATGGAAATATCGTGATCGCAGGACAAACGGGCTCTTGGGGCACAGACAAAGGGACGAATAACAACTATACCGACCAGTATTTCCTGAAGGTGAGTACTGCCGGCAACATCCTCTGGACCCGCACGGTGGGGAACGCCCAAAAGGTGGATCGGTCCTTTGATATTGTGGAATTACCCGACCAGAGTCTCGTAGCTGCGGGTTCCTATATTCATACCGGCGGCACGTTTTACGCCAATCTGGTGAAGATGGATAAAAACGGTACCGTGCTTTGGCATAAGGCTTTTGGTGAAGGCGTGGCGCCACAAGCCAA